>DAHZQE010000011.1:0-3855 GCA_027409005.1 Ferrimicrobium sp.
CGCTTGGCTCTTGGTTACCCCGAAGTGCGTCCGCTGTATCCCAAAGCCGCTGTTCGAGTGTTTTTGCCGACTTAGTTGCAGTCTTACGAGGTTGACCCGCCATTAGTGATGTGTCTTTTCTGGTCTCTGCAACTGGCACCTCATACTTTGCATAATTTTCCTTATTATAACATTTTATGCAAGATCGCAGAATCTGATTACAACTCTACTATTTAGGTGTTACCAAATTCTGTTCAAGGAAATAGTGGACAGTCAAATCAGGAACACAACCGCTTCGTTTCTCTATATATTGATCGCCACGAGATCACGCACTTTGACGTAAATCCGTCAATCCGTCAATCCGTCCGCTGCACACCCCCTGCTCACCACTTCCAGGCAATACCGCTATAAAGTCCACCGTATAAATCATGAAACTCAACACTGACACCCCGCTCGTCACCAAACTCAAGGGGTTGGCCAATACTAGGAGTTCCCGGTCGTTCAAAATACGTGAGCCCACGATAGCCCCAGATGGTGTCTGGTCGATCCCCGATGAAGACTACCTCGAAAGATGCAAACCTGGTGGGTTCGTGAAATGCCTGACCGTACTCAGTGAGAGCACCAGGGGCGCCAAACTCTGGATCGGCTACGAGCCGGAATTTGAGGTCGTAGGTTTGACCCCTTCGCATTGGCTCCTTGTACCAGAATTGATTAGTAAAGCTTGCTCCGATGCGTTCAGTTTTGACCGTGAAGTCCCCTTCGGGAATCGGCTGCCGTGGGTAGGCGTGGCTGATCGAAATGAAGTCGGCTTCATCAAACGCCGCAATGAGCTGGTGCCACTCCCTAGTCTCCTGCCAAGCACGGTTACGGACCACTATCACGATACGAACAGCCTGCTGTATAAAACCGTTGTGTGACTGTGGCACCGCAAACCCAGTTGGGGACTTTGGGTACCAGCCCGTGACAAGTTGCTTACGCAGGTTATCCATCGCTGTTTCTTCTCGGTCGGCAACAGCTTCCACCTTGATGCCGTGCTTGTCGCCATAGTGTCGGCGCCGATCTTTGAGATACGTCATGTCTTCGGTCTCAGGAGCAAGCCCGAAGACATCGAGCAATATCTCGGGCTGGGGGTCACGAAGTGACTGGATGGCCGAAACGAACCGTTCTCTCAATACCTCATACGATTCATTATCCCCACCAAGGAGTTGACGAACGAGTCTGGCTCTAGCGATACGAACTGGGGAGAAGCCAGCATCTTTGTGTAAATAAACAAGATCTTGGAGAACGTTGTAAGCCTGCTTGGGATCCCACGCTGATGGTTCATCCCATCGATGCGACGATCGGACTGACTTTGATTGCGACTCCAATTCCTACTCCAACTCTGTTCGTTCGTATATCTCTAATGCAAGACTAGCTCTAAACTAGAGGATATTCGGTTGAACAATATGGCCGAATACCAGCGATGAGGGGTGTGGATGGCCCGCTGTAACGGACCACCCACGGTGTCATCGCAACCCACTCGGATTGATAAGAGAAAGGAGCAAGGACACATGAAGTATATCAACAATGAGGCGGTGGCGGGATGAGCGACTTGACTACATACAACGGAGGTGGCGTACTCGCCCGGGATGCTCGTCGCTCTGGGCGTGAGATCTCCAGGGACCGCCTTGGAACGCAGATCAGAACCAGCCGGGTCGATAATACAACCGACGTGACACTTGCGAAGATTGAGAACTTGACTATGGCTACTGGCAATGCCATGCAACAGATCACTCGGGTTTCTCAGGCGCAGCGCCAGCTGGAAATGATTGCGCCCGATACTGCTCAGCGTCTCGCTCTCATCGCTGATGATCATATGTTGGGATGTGCAGAGTTGTTGTCTGACTTACGGCGCGATTTGCGCCGTATCAGGTGACCGCCCTGATTGCGCTAGGCATCGCTGCCTTGGCACTGGCGCTCTCGGGCGCCGGTGTCTGGGCACTCTTTGCTTGGCGCCAGTACCGGAGAGCGTTCGACGCCTTCGCTGAACGTATGGCTGTTGACGCTCGTCTTGAGCAACTTACGGCGCAGGCGTTATCAGCTATGCGTGAAGCAGTACGTCAAACAGATGGTCTCTCATGATGACAGCTCGAAACAGTGGCCGATTAATGTCATCTGTTCAACAGCGATATCATGACCGATCCATACCGGTTGACACGAGGAACACGACTGTTGCCATCTGGTCTTTGACGGCAACCGGATGTAACAACTCTTCTGTTGGAGGCGACCATCTTTGTGACTTGGACTGGAGTCTGCCGGGTGTCTTTCTTGATTCCCGGCAGTCCTGGCCCAGGTATGAGGAGTAGTCAGCAGTGGTTGACCGGCTCGTCAGTATCTGTTTCACGCTGCTTGTAGTAGCGATGACGATTTACGTAGCAGTAAGGCTCATCGAATCGATTGCGGCAGCGTTAATCAGCATCGTGGCCGTAGTCGGAGGGCTTGTCGCTCTGGGTTTCATTGTAAGTCTGGTATGGCGACGAAATCGCATGAATCGTTGGTAACCAGAGAATCGTTGTATATTCCACAATGACACTCTTGATGATCAGTACGTGACCATAAATCACGTGAATTGCAAGAGGTGCTTGGCGTCGCGTCGCACGTCTTATCGGTAGTCGCGTCGCCAACCTCTGCTCTTGCAAATGATCCCCGAGATGCTCTTAGCTGTAATCACCCCGGGGATGCTCCTCGCAATTCTCGGCGGACTTCTACATCAACCTAATCAAAATCCCGTGCTTTCGACGGCAATCGAAAACTCGGGAAGAAAGGAGCTTTTTAATGGTAACACAAAATCTGTTCCAACAGAGTGAACCGGAATTCCGGCAACTCTTCAGTACCATCCTGGCCGACCCGCCATGGGACGTCCAGCAAAAAGGCGCACTCGGAGCCGCGTCACACTACAAACTCATGACACTGGAGGAGATTAAAGCTATTCCAGTATCTGACCTGGCTACTACCGATGCCCACTGCTGGCTCTGGGTCACCAACGCAACATTACGTGCTGGATACGACGTTATGGAGTCATGGGGCTTTACTCCTCGGTCTCCGTTGACCTGGATCAAGCCACGGATCGGCTTAGGTCAATACCTTCGCAACGCTACCGAGCACCTCATCCTCGGTACTCGGGGACATGCTCCAGTCAACTTCCGTGCCCAGCCGACGTGGATGTTTGCCCCGCTCCAGGAACACTCACACAAGCCAGAGGAGCAGTACGCCGTTATCGAGCGAATCAGCGATGGCCCTTACCTCGAGCTATTCGCCAGGCGACGCCCACGCTCCAACGCCAACTGGAGTGTGTGGGGAGATGAGGTCGACGCCGACATCGTTATTCCTGGCTATCCGCTCCCTTCCGACGTTGGCCATCAAGATGGAGGTCGTCATGCCGAGGCGTAGGAAGCGCAAGACCAACTGGAAACGCCAGGAGGAACGGGCCTTACGGGTGCGTGGCGCTCGACGGGGTACTCCAGATGCGAAGAAACTCTCGCGAGCATTCATAGAACTGGCTCTTGCTCGTGCTGAGGTTGATGCTCAAGCACAGGTGGAGGCAGGAAAAGTTGACAATAACTATCGTCAGGATGGAATCGATGAGGAAAGGAGTCGAGATGAGGAGTCGTAATCGCTCTCGCCCCAACAGTCGAGAAAGCGACTGGGTGTTCTCCCAGTTACATCTGCCTCGTCCGCTGGAGGTCGATCAAGTCGACGCAATGTTGCTTCGAATGGCTGCCGACAGAGCCGCACCAACGCTGGTCTTCGAGGCATGTAGTGAGCATGGCCAACATACCCAGCATCTGGTCGGGACACCAGCGGAGCACGTTGTCTGGCTACAACGCACGCTGCGAC
>DAHZQE010000016.1:0-6690 GCA_027409005.1 Ferrimicrobium sp.
TGACGCACGAGAACGGATAACTCCTGCTCTTGTGGATAAAGTCGCTCACGAATACTCATAGTATTGGTAGGGAGTCTGACAGACTTGACTCTGGGATGTAATCGAGGTCGCTCGACCCAGCCCTTACAGACGGGGCTTTGCGCTCCGGTTTGGTCAGCCAAGCTCCGCCGAAAGCTTGCGTAGCGCCTCCAGAACCGGAACTCGCGCTTGAATAGCAGTGCGTTGATGGTAAAAATTCAGCGCCCGTAGGCCCCCAAGCTCCTCGCCGCCTCCAGCCCTACCGGGACCGCCATGAATACCTTGAGGCATAACCACGCCATGGCCAGGATTATCAGCCGCGCCATCATGGGTTAGATGTGCGATTCGCCCGTGTAGTGAGCCTAAGGATAATGCGCTTTGGGCGAAAGCGGCATCGTCATCGGTGACGACAGTAGCAACCAACGAACCACGACCTCTCCTGACCAGATCGATACCCTCGTCCAACCCTCGATATCCAATCACTGCCACACAGGGACCGAAAACTTCGAGCTCATGAACGAGCTTTGCAGAACCTGGCTCGCTGATTTGGATAAGCGTCGGAGCCACAACCGCGGCAACCTGAGGATCGACATCGACAAACTTGATCGATCCGGCACCTCCAAGAACGGTTTTGCCCTCCTGCGCCAACAACGCCGCCCCTGCAATAACTGCCTCCTGCTGAGAGCGCGAGACAAGAGGACCCATATCAACGCTCGGATTCCGAGCATCACCTATCTTCAAAGAGCTCAACCTAGCCACGAGCCTGTCGGTCACCGATTCGACTAGATGCAGAGGCACGACGACCCGCCGAATGGCGGTGCACTTCTGACCGGCCTTTATCGTCATCTCAGTAAGGACAGAATCAATCAAGCTATCAACGGAAGGGGATGACTCGCTAAGGTCAGGGAGGGCCAGAATCGCATTCAAGGAGTCCGCCTCTGCATTGAAACGAGCTCCTCGAGCGAGTAGTGTTCGATTCGATCGGAGCATCAGTGCCGTGTCCGCAGAACCGGTGAAGGCAAGTGTGTCCTCCTCCTCTACCAGCTCCACTAGCTCGCGTCCGCCAGCGGTCAAAAGCGACAGCACGCCTTCAGGAACCAAATTCGCATCGTAGAGATCACGCACCATGAGATAGGCGACCAACGCCGTCTGAGTGGCTGGCTTGGCTAACGATGGCATCCCCGCCAGTGTCGCTGTAGCCACCTTCTCGAACATGCCCCAAGCGGGAAAGTTAAAGGCGTTAATGCCGATGGCTATGCCATGTCGAGGCGTCAACAGATGAGCTACCCGGAAATCCTCTGAACGCGTCATCTGATCAGTACCTGGCTCCATCAGAGTACGTCGATCACCCAGGACTCGACCAAGGCTCGCGTAGTAGCGAAGCACCGCGATCGCCCCGTCAATGTCGTATGCTGCGTCGCGCTTATTAGCTCCCATGTTCGCGAGAACAGCGTCATAATAGGAAGGACGCTGTTCGCGAAGCTTGTCTGCAAAACTCGATAGGAGCTCTGCGCGCTCGACAAACGTCATCGCCCGCAGCTGAGCACCGCCCACACGACGAGCCCAATCGATTGGCTCTGCAACATCAATCCCAACGGCCGACGTGGACGCTATAGGAATAGCCGTTGCTGGATCCCGCAGCAGCGTGCCTTCACCCTCGCCATCTACCCACCTGCCGCCCAAGAGATGCTGCAACCTGATCACCGTGCCGACCTCCTTCTCAACGCGACGCGAAAATTAAACCTACGCCTGACCAACGACTAGGTTAGTGCTGAACGCCGGTCGTACCCAAGTCCGCATGGTAGGTGCCGTAGCGTTCGTATATCTTCTTGGCAACCGTCAGTAGCTGTGACTCTCGATGATCAACCGCAACTAGCTGCAACGAGAATGGAACCATGCCATCGGCCCCTTCCCCCTGGAGAGCTGGTGGCCCCACGCGAACTGGAAGGGCAAGAGCCGGAAAGCCTAGATAGTTAAAGGGTAACGTCAGTCGATTCATGTAAGTCAGATCAAAAGAGGCCAGCTGCGGCACTTGAACCGCCATGGTGGGCAAGGCGACTATACCCTCGCCCATGCCCAAGGATCGAAAGGCGCGCTCTCGTGCGCTATCTCGATATCGAAGTGCCTCCAGATAGACATCATCAGTAATCGTTTCAGCGCCGCGAAGGCGCGAGAGCCCTCGAGGATCGAGGCGATGAGCTTCACCAAGGTAGTCATGAAGTTGTCGATACGCCTCAACCAGGAGCACAGTGTTGCCATTGCGCCAAAGTTCATTTAGGTCAATGTCGGTTACCGCATGCATGGGGATATCTATTCCCCGAAGCACCTCGGTGACGACATCGTCAAACTCTGGAACTCCAACCCTGACCTGTCCAATCCAACTTGGAACCGAACCCTCCAACATGCCGCCTATGCCGCAAAACCCGTCCGCGAGATCAGCGAGGGTGCGTGCTAGCACTCCAATGGTATCAAGACTTAACGCCAACGGTGCACAACCAGTCTCGTCGATCAGGCCATAGGTAGGCTTCAGTCCGATCACCCCGCAACACGCTGCGGGTATCCGAATCGAACCCCCTGTGTCTGTGCCGATACCGACCTCAGCCTCACCCAAGGCAACCGCCACTGCCGACCCCGACGACGACCCACCAGGGAGAAGATCGCCGGATAACGGATTCCGCGGAGTCCCATACCATGGGTTGATGCCGTGCACGCCAAACGCGAACTCGACGAGATTCGCCTTACCTCGCAGGTGCACTCCACTCGCTCGTAATCTGGCTACCACTGAGCTATCTTGGGTGGCCGGCGTTGCTGTAGCCGCCACCAGCCTGGACCCTAACGTGGTCGGACAACCTTCAACGTCGAGCATATCTTTAACGACGACATTTAATAGACCCTCACGGTAAGCCTCAATCTCGCCTATCATCCATGGGTTATTCACGACAGATCAGCCGACTCACTAGCAACACCTGCAATATTGCCTACCGTTCCAAGCTGAGTCACCGATGTGGGAGCATCTCTTAGATAGGTGGCGAGAAAGGCTAACGAAGTTTTGAGCACCGCCTGCTCATAGGGGTCTACCTCAGTGTAGGCCACCAGATGATCGGCACCAAGAAGTTGAAGATATAACTTTGGGGCTGGCGCTTGAGCATAGATCTGAGCAGATAGTTGAGGTGGATTAACGGTGTCGGCTGTCCCCTGCGCTACCATCAATGGAATCGCAGGCGAAGGGAAATACTGACCTCGGTAGGGGGGGAACTCGGCACCCGATAGAACAATTGCGGCCTTCACCGCAGGGTCACGACAGCAAGAATTATCCGCGAAGGCAAGAGCGGTATCCCCGCCGTCGCTTTGGCCAGCCGCTGCAATATCATTCGTGTTAACCAGGCCATTAAGGGGTACAGACGGATTCTGGTTCAGCAACGTGACCTCGGCGATGGCCGCCTGCATGTCTCCTGGTTGGTTCAACATATCTGACTCGAACGCGTCCGAAAGCTTCAGATCAGACAGATTTACTCCGTAGTGGCTAATCGCCCAAGCTGATGACAGTGGGAAACGCGGTGCCGCAACTACATATCCGCTGTGGACCCATCCACTGATAAGTGGAAGATAGTTAGACGGATCGACGTTGAAACCAGCTGCAAAGACAATCAAAGGGTATGGAGAACCCGATGTGGCCGGAGTCGCGTCAACCAATGGTGAATTTTGTGTGCGTTGCATCGATGGATAGTAAACATGTAAAAGATAACTTCTCGTCGAACACGCCCCTGTGGTGGGCACGCAAAGTATTCTTCCAGCCTCTGTGACCGTCGTCGAATACTCTCCAAGTCCACGTATGTTGGACCCATTAACTTGCCTTTGTTGAGGCCGGATCGGAACACTCTCGGAGGTCTGCCCTGGAACGGTAGTAGCCGTCGGAACACTCAATCGAGCTGGTACTCCAGACCCCCGATTGGCAACAACGAGCGCGGCAATCAGGACTACTACTGCCCCAACGATCCCGACTAGCAATGTTGGACGTGTTGGTCTACGCAAACGCATCTGGTATGTACGACGCTCCCTCTTCAACTTGACGGATCTGGTCGATCCTCTTTAAGTGCCGCCCTCCCTCGAAGGCGCCTCGCATGAAGGCCTCCAACACTGCAAGAGCAAGGTCGTCACCTAACAACCGAGCCCCTAGTGCGAGTACGTTCGCGTCATTGTGGGCGCGCGCCAACCTGGCGCCGAGTTCGCTCCAACACAACGCCGCACGAACACCGATCACTTTATTCGCTACAATCTGCTCGCCTTGCCCGGAACCTCCTACTACGACGCCGAGCGAGGCGGCGCCAGTTGCCACTGAACGAGCCACAGGCTCACAAAATAATGGATAGTCGACCGGCTCCTCAGATGTGGTGCCAAAGTCGAGCACCACCGCCCCTTGATCAGCAAGATAGGCACCCACTTTGCTCTTCAAGCGATACCCGGCATGATCGCTACCAATCGCGACCACAACAGCGTCGAGTGTCATAGATAGTTCCCTGGTGCTGACGACCCTTGAGGAAGACCACGAGCACGAAGCTCTTGCAACTGAGTACGCGAGTCCATCTGTTGCGCCATTAGCGTCGCCTGTATCCCGTGGAAAAGTCCCTCAAGCCAACCGACCAGCTGAGCTTGTGCTATCCTGAGCTCGGCTTCGGACGGCACCTCACCTCCTCGAAAAGCTGGCGCGAATCCCTTCAGCTCCTCAGTGAGGTCCTCGGACATCACGCCTCCAAGCTCTGCCACAGATGTGTCGTAGATCTCAGCAAGGCGAGTGCGTGAGCTTATATCGAGAGGCGCCGCCTTCACCTCTTCGAGAAGCGCCCGTATCATCGATCCTATCCGCAACACCTTTGCTGGAGACATGACCAGCTCAGAGCCCGACTCCACGCTAGCGTCGTCTTTGGCACCACTGTCGCTATCACCTGCGCCTGACAAAAATACCTTGGAATCCTTAGGTTCCTCTGACATCTGCGTCCTCCGATCCAGGGCATTTAAGACCCACAACAATGATAAAAAGCCTAGCTGGCGAAGGTCAGGATTGGAATGATCATCTCATCAGCCATTAATCCGCCATGTCGACAGATCAACTGTAAGGCACCGACATCGTCTGGATCATAGAAACTGACCGCACTAGTTGGAATGATCGCAACATCACCAACTCGCGCCAACACCGAACGAGAAGGGACGCCGCCAAAGACGCCCAGCTCCACTAGTTCATCGCGAACCAACACCCGAGCAATATCGTGATAGCGCTCAGATGCCATCTCAGCCACCCTGTCAGCAGCCCCTTGTTGACAGTGCAGCCATCGAAAACGCCCCTCTCCAGAAAGGAGTTTGACGAGCGACATCGCCTCGGCATCAATCCGAATTGGTGGTTGAAGCACCTCTACCTGTCCATGATCTGCGGTGATCACCAGCGCAGTACGCGATGGAAGTAGATCCATCAGCATCCCAACCAGAGTATCAACCATCGTCAGCTCACGCTCATAGGCATCGCCAAGACCGAACTCATGGGCAACAGTGTCGATGCCGTCGTAGTAGGCAAAGATAAGAGATTCGCCCTCTTTGACCGCACTCATCACCTTTTCGACAATACTTGACATTGCATGCCAGTATCGGAGTCTGCCCCCACGAAGGTGAACCTGGGTAAAGCCTGTTTTGGCAAAAAGGTACTTAGTCACCACCGCAGGATTCTCGCCACAGAACGGCGGCACAGGCTGAAAGTCCATCGGAATCGGTGCAGCCACTTCACGCTCCGAGGAGCTCCAACGCAAGGTATTCAAGATCGCATGAGTGCCCAGACGCACGCGATAGCCGAGCACTCCATGCTCAGCGGGAGTTGCGCCCGTCGTGAGCGAGGTCAGGGCAGTGGCCGTCGTACTCGGACCAACTGAATAGCCACGCCGGAGCACTCCACGTGCCAGATTCGGGAGCGAGCCTAGCCGCGGCTGAAGTTGGAAGAAGCCGAGGCCATCGAGCGCAAGCACCACGACCCTATCGATCTCATCCATCGATGCACCGAGGAACGCTCCTGCTGAATCTTTCCTTCCTCGAACCACATCAACCACTGCGGGCATCAGGGTCGCCAATCCAGGTGCCGTATAGTCCGGTACCACGAAAGAGTCCTGCGGCGTTATCTCATCCAGCTGTTCGCCCATGTATCCTCTCTCTCACACCAGGCTAGCCCAATCTAGCATCCGAAATGTCACGGCGAAGACCGCCTAAACCGGCTACGATACTGGTTGGTGAAGGTATCAACTCGCGGAGACTACGCATCAAGGGCGTTGCTCTCACTTGCGCTGCACCAAGGCTCCGAACGACCAACCTCAGTCACGGAGCTCTCGCGACGCACGGGCCTACCACAGCCATACCTAGAACAGATCCTCCTCACTCTAAAAGGTGCAGGTCTTGTAACCTCCCGTCGGGGGGCCAGTGGGGGGTACATACTCTCGAGGGATCCATCGCAGATCACACTCGCTCAGATCGTATCCGCCG
The DNA here is from genome assembly GCA_027409005.1 of Ferrimicrobium sp. Classification (GTDB taxonomy): domain Bacteria; phylum Actinomycetota; class Acidimicrobiia; order Acidimicrobiales; family Acidimicrobiaceae; genus Ferrimicrobium. Next base: position 6,535 of record DAHZQE010000016.1, read on the forward strand.
TCGATGGACCACTTACTCTTGGAAACTTTGGAGCTCCGCACGAGAATGGCGCTTGTGAGCATGAGGGCCAGTGTGTTCTGCGTGATGTTTGGGCGCAGGTGGGCAGTCACATGCGCGAGCATCTGCGTTCCTACACGCTAGCTGACATGGTCGATC
>DAHZQE010000018.1:0-4278 GCA_027409005.1 Ferrimicrobium sp.
CGCGGCTATCTTGTCGTGGGAGGCGGTGCTTGGGTCGAAGGACAACAGGTCTATGTACATGCAAAAGCAGATGCTCATGTGTGGTGCAAATGAGTGTATGGCTGTGGTTACTGTGCGCTGTCACGGAAGGTCTTGACAGCATACGCTTTTGGGCCACAAAGCGCGATTGGCAGCACCAAAAGGGTGACGTTGACGGCACTTTCACAATGGGGAAGGTGGGCCGAGGTTGCATACTCGTCTTCCAATTCCCGACTCACTTGGGCATACCTCCATCACCCTCCGCCACCGAGCCGGCTATGGCGTTCTCCCCTCAACTCGCCGGAATGCGAGCCACCGGAGATGCTGATCTGTCGACCGCTCCGCTCGGCTCATCCGGACAGGATCAAAAAAGCCTGCCTCAATGCATGCCCCGGCATCTACGCTACTTCGTGACCGAGGAGTTAGCCACGGTACCTCCGCTCTCGTCATCGCAGGCGGTTGCTGAGTCAGGCATGTGAAGAAGCATAGCATCCGCTATGGCAGCGTGGCAGCGGAAAGGTCATCCTTAGTCCATCTCAGAGTGCATTACTGACTGTCCGCCTCCCCCATACCGGTATGGCCTACACGATGCTCCTCGGCCTTGTCTCCATTGCCCTTCTTTCCAGGGACTCGATCGATCAGTCGATTTGCAGTGTCTCTTCAGCTGCCACCTCGTCCTGGCGACGCATACGCCTCGACCGGCGTTCCAGGCGTGAGCAAGTGATTATGCACTGAACTCCGTCATTTCCCTTGCTCACAGAGGCATCAAGGATCGAACTCGACCCAAGGTCATGCCAACTACACGGCACCATATTTCCCTCTCTCAGGCTCTCAGCGGTATGCCAGCAACCCCGTCATGGCTCCCAATCCTGCGAGCGATCTGGAGTCAGCGTACCTGTACAACCCTGCGGCCATCGCGATCGACGACAAGTCTGGCTCCTGTATTGCGCCCATAACCGCAGCCTTTATCTCTATTGTCGGCCTAAGCTGGTCTGAAGGCGGCTACAGTTTTATCCGTTACACTAAGCCTGTGCTGTACCCAACCGAAGACTACGAATCCCATGGCACCTAGGTTCCGCGTGTCATATGAGTCAGCAGTCCTTTCTGGGGGATATAAACTGCGTACGATGAAACGACAGCTTGCTTGTGTGTTGCGTCTTCGACCAATCTTGTCGACTGAAATAATTTCGAACAAATCCTGCCCAATTGCACTGATGTTGTGATTCGCCACGACAACCCGATGAATGTACACCGCGCCAGAGAAGCTTGGTTCAAATCTGGGGCAATTATCTTGGAGAAGATAAATGGCTCATATCCAATGCAACGGGGTGACAAACCTCTCATAACTGCGAACAGCACTGGACTCCATCCAGTTTAACTGCACCCGACATGATCAACCTTTCTGTCAGCGGCTGAACACTTGCGAGCAAGGATTGATGGAGTCTGGACCACCGCCAGTCAAGACTCGAGACGGCATATGGCTGAAAATCTACAATGGCGTATCTTTCGGTCCAGGAGGCCGTCTCTATGGCGGCTACAAAACTGGACAAATGCTGCTCGACGTGGTGCATCAGCCACGCGGTCCACCTATTGCGAGACTGGATAACCCGCTGCTACAGCGTTCGAGTTTGCTTAGGATCAGCGGCCAGGACTTGCGGTCGTTCGGCAGCATGGCCGGGTTTGTGTTCTCAAAGTGACACAGCACGAGAACAGTGATCGCACCTTTCTATCCCAAAAGCTTCATGACGGGTACTCCTCATCGATGATCTCTCGCGATCCGCGGACGTTGTTGATCGGCCTGGGAAGGGACTTCAGTACTCGAAGTCACGGAGATGTCCATTTGCCACTTACACTCCCTTGGCCTTCAGCCTCTCGAGCTCCCGCTTCTTCATCTCTGCTTGCTCCTGTTACAACCGTCAGTCTCCGCCGATGAAAACGCTGACAGCCACCTACTCTAATACGATCAGGAGTAATGCGGGCCCGAGGAGAAGTGATCTTCCAGTCTGTCAGGCTCTCGACACCGAGGTCCCGCAAAGTCTGGAACGTCTGTCAGAGCCTCGCCCTCGTTCTTTGGATAGCTATCTCTCACTTTCTGTTCGACGAGGCTAGGATTCTTCCCGTCATACTTGAATGGCTCCTTCAACGACACAGGCGGGTTCGTGATGATGCGAATGTCTCGACGTAAATTCTTTGATGCTGAGTGCAGCATGAATGGATGCAAGATGTAAACATCGCCAACCTCGCCAGTGGCTTCGACAAAGCTCTCATCTCGTGTCAGCGACCGATCGTTGACCCAGCTATTCCAGACTTTCCGTCGCAAGGGGTTGGACTTAGGGATGTCTCCAGAGTCGCGTGGCATTAGGAAAGGCGTCATCCCGTCCGGGTGATCGCGCTGCTGATATGAGCTATGGTCATGCCGTTGTACAGAATGCAATACTCGCCAGTCTCTCAGCGACAAGCTTGATGCCGTCTGTGCAAAGAACCGTCCCTCCTCCCTTCGGCTGAATATTGGAGAACAGAGGGATGACTAGCAGAGCTTGTTCGGGGCTGTCAAGGAAATGTACGAACCAGCTGATGATGTTGGTCAGGGCTGAGTCTCAACGCGCACGGGCAAGGTATCGTTACTGACTCTCCGTCATTATGCCAATTGTCTAGCTGCCGAAAGTCGAGCTCGTCATTTGGATTAGTTCCAGACTGACCGAAATTGACGATCCAGCCATCTTTCCTACGGAACATCAGTCATCGGCACTTAGTACCAGCTCCTCCGTCAAGGAAGAACGGACCAGTTCTTGCACCAATCCTCAATCTTGTCTTCGCCGCCCACAATCTCGCAAATCGCGGCATAGGCTTTTGGCGCGAACTCTTTGCTTGACACAACACTGAAACCTGGCAGATTGCGCTTCTCGGTTGGCCAAGTCGATTTATCGTTCGGGTCTGCATCTATCCGAGTCCATACAGTCGCCGAGAAAGCATCAGCTTGTTCGCGAGTGAAGCATTTCGGTATCTTAACATAGCCGTGCTCAAGCCAGAACTGCTTCTGCTCTTCCGTCAAAGGCGTTACGTCGCTATCGATGTAAGGCATGGTGTCGGGGTTCGTCTCTCAGCAGCATACACACCTTCTGTTTGTGAAGACAGCCTCGTTCTTATACCTTGCGCTTAGGCCGCTATATCCGACCGCGGCATCGGCAAGGTATTTAGCCGGGATCAGCGCGATGCCGTCTCTGGCCTTCAAAGTGGGGACTTTTACAGGTGGAAAGCCTGCCGTGACCCCCATGGAGCCCCAGTGGTTTGACGGGGAGAGTTTGCTGATGAGCTGAATGCGGAACGGAACTACTGTGTCCGCGGCCTTTCGCCGACTGCGTAAGCTATGAGCCACTCGAATTTCTAGGACAAGATCGTTACGAATCATTGCAGTGACATGTTCCGCAAAGCGTGCCACAAGTACATACACATTTCTATCCAGCCATTGCATCATGACTCGTATCTTCTATTGCCGAAGTCAACCCTACTGTGTATCAATCGCTACTGACTGAGGCTACGCTGGTCCGACTCGGACCTCGACCCTCGGGCACGGTATCCCGGCTTAGGCCATCATCCATCTCGATGTCCGCACGGGTCTCCTTGCTGAACTCCACAAGCTGCAGATCAACCGCTCTGTAGCTGGGTACTCGTTCTGGCGCTGCGTAGCAAGCCTCGCAGTAGTTGCGCTCTGGATGCTTCCGCATGAGAGGCCCATCTGCGATCAGGGTCCTGACTACCCAAAGAGCTAGCAAGAAGACCAGGTTTGCCACCAAGATCGAGACGAACAAGCTGCCGGCTTGCTTGCGCTGTGGCACTTGGCAAAATTACTCGAAAACACTGATGATGTAGTCCTCAGAGGACCAGTGCTCAAGGTACCGTATTGCTGGTCTGCGGGGTCTGGGTGTGCACTCGAAATATTGTGCCTTGCCTGGTTGAAGTTGCTGGTAAAGTACTGGAGCGTATTTTGATCGATCAGCAGTTTCGACGGCGCGTTCAATTCACCAAGATCCGTCAAGATGGTCTAGTAGGATGACTTTGGTAATATGTTCGCGCCTTGCCAGATGTTCGGATATGCCTCGATTGCCGGCAGATCGGCAAGGCTGCGGTATGTTCGGTATTCGCCTTGCGTGCCCGAAATCAGGACGTCGAAATCTCCCAGGCCCCTATCAACAATGAGCCTGAAGTCCACTTCGAAAAAGTTGGATGCAGTCACGTTGGTTCTCGTTGTCAAAATCGTCG
>DAHZQE010000019.1:0-3543 GCA_027409005.1 Ferrimicrobium sp.
TTCAGCGAGAATACACAACCCGATACCGCAAGACCCAAGTTGACGCTAGGGCAAGAGAGATCCAACGCCTCGAGAAGGTTCTCCAGGACGCTGGCATCAAGCTCACCTCGGTCGCCTCTGCGGTCCGAAAGAGCAAAGGTCAGTCTCCCTTCGCTTCTTCTAGGGCTAGGAAAAGAACTTTCGCAAAACCTAGATGATGCCGTGTAATCGTCACCACAATATGTTAGGATAATGTTTACACCAGACGACAACTCTGGTAGTGATGATTACCATAAGGGGGTAATGATGGAGCTAAGGAACATGGTTCGAGGTGGGGCGATTGTAGTCGTCAGTCTTGGACTCGCTAGTGTCGAAACTGGCCTGCAATTGAGTGCTCATGACACTCCAGCCCCTCAGGCCTCTAATGCCGACCAAGGCATTGACCTGGGGCAGGTGTCCGGGGTTTTGACTCCGACGCTGATGACACCCACGGTTGCTCAGGACGCAGGAACATTGGCAAATATGTTGCCGACAGCCAACAAGAGCATGGCTCCTCCTAGCGTGGTCGTCCCGCCGCAAACGACCTGTTCCTTGTTTCCAAACTACTTCCACAATAGTGTCCACAATCCTGGCGATATAGGAATACGGTGCACGGTTAGTTGCGGCGCAGCCCAGAGTTCCATCACCCTCGATGAGAGACTTTATCTGCACTACTGTAACTATCTTTTCTGCTACAATGAACTATTGGGTTCTGGCACGTATCAATCGAAGCCAGGTTGGTCGCAGTTGAAGCGTGGTGTCTATGGGCCCTGCGTCTCCGGCCAAACCGATTCCTACTACAGTACGACCGTTGCAACGGTTGTTGGTGATGGGATAACGACGACCCTCACTGGCACTTCGGGCCCAACAAGCTTGAAGTGTGTTCCGAGGTGACAGTGACCTACGTTCGAGGCATGTCCGATCGCCAACGGCTGTTCTCCAGCCGTGCGTGGGATCTACATCTTGAACGCCCATCTGATGCAATGCCATTAGAGGAACAAGGGGCGACTGCACAAGATCTCTTGCATCCCCTGGATTTGGCAGGCACCTTAGCCCATCGGGATGGATTCGTGGTCATGTATGGATCTGAGGTTTGGGGGAGGGTCTCAGAGTGTTGTGAGGAGCCTTGGCTGAGTGACCTGACGGGAGGCGCCGTATTCCCTCTCGCATTGCGAGTCGATAACACCGGCGAACGACGTGCAGTCATCCATGCACCCAGGCTCTGGCCCATTGAGCACTACTTCAGCAAACCTCAGGTCAGTGTGTCGAAGGAAGCTGACCTTGACATGTTCGCACATGCGCTACTCGACCTGCTCCCGCCTGGCCTCAACAATGCGACACCAGGTACACCTGCGAATTTCATACAGATTTTCCTTAGCTCGTATGAACAGTGGGAATGGGAACACGTCACCGCCAACAAAGATTTTCCGCTCTGGGAAGATAAGCCCATTGATGGCATTAACTTTACTACCGTTCCGGGCTGGAGGGAGGTGGCCAAGGAGTTGCTGTTTACGCCACTGCTCGTTCTCGGCCCCATCCTACTCGACGCCTTCTACAAGGCAGTGTTTCATGAGCAGGAGGACCAGTCCCCGTCCCTGGAACCAACCTATAGAGATCTTCTCGATCGACCTGGGGGATACTCTTTGACCCGCGCTACCAGGTACAACACCGATGCTCCGGACTCCGTTCTCCTGTACGAAGTACTCGGCACCCTGGAGGACGTGCTGCATCTGAGTCGTGGACCACATAGCAGGTATGCGATCGCAGACTTCCTTGAGACGCTGGAGGAGAATGTCGATGGCCTCTTGTTAAAATATGTCCATTAGGTCGTTGCAACCTTCCTACAGAAGCTGCCTACGACAGATTGGCCGGACGGTTGCCAGCTGACGGCTTCCGCTAGCCAGACGAACCGGGGCTCATCTGTTCATCTCTGTCCTTTCTTGGCCGCGATTGAATTCACCTTGCGATCCCAAGACGATGCCAGAAGCTGGTCGACGGCGAAAGAACAGGTTGTGGCACAAGTAGTTTCATCCGTACTCTCGTAGCGTTCCTTTTTCATGCGCGGTCCTCCTTGTTAACCAAACGGGTTACCGATGTAGCTGATCGTTGACAAACCGACATGGGCTCCGACCTTAATCGGGGTGTTCATGGTGACAATGGTGACGTTGTTGGCGCCAACAACCTCGATTCTGGATGGACCCAGCGTCCTCGATCCCACAAGGGCTACTACGCCATAGCTTTGCGTGTTGCCCTTGAAAAGCACAATATCACCCTGCTGGGGTGTGGGTGCGCTCGCCAGCTCCTGCTTCATCACTGACGGTTGAGTTGACAGCGTGATGCCGTCATGCGAGAGTATTGTTGGCACCACATTAGCCCAACTTTCGGAGAATCTTCCCGAATTAGCGTCTAGCTAGATCTTTTTGCCCGATTTCGATGGGTTATCCACAGGTGGGATTTGTATTATGGCAGGTTATATACCAGGTGGGGTATGTTTGGAGTTGAATGTAGTGTCCTAATTATTAGAATACTTGTGATTAATGACAGCATTCCCTCCTACTCGCTGGTAGCATCGACTCTATGTACATCCGCTCAGTTGATACCAAGGCCAAGACCGGTGCAACATATACCAAGTATCAACTCGTCGAGTCATATAGAACTGAGAATGGTCCAAGACAGAGGATCATCTTGACCCTCACTGATCTAGATCTCGAGAAGCCTCTCTGGCCAGCTCTAGCTCGGGTGATTAGTGACCGCCTATCTGGGGTGGAGTCGATCTTTGACGAGGATCCAAAGATCGCTCACTATGCCGACATGGTGATGACCAAGCTCAGTGTGAAGAGTGAGATCACTACAAGTGATAGCAGACGAGACAGTGAGGCGGACTTTGAACGTGTTGATCTAAATACCGCCACAACCACAAAGGTACGGAGCCTTGGTCCAGAGCTGATTGGGGAGAGGTTCTATGATCTCCTCGGTTGCGAAGAGATCCTGGCGAATGCAGGGCTACCTGTAAAGGCACTCCCTATAGCCAAGGCTGTCATCCTCGCTCGTCTCATCCATCCAGGCTCTGACCTTGCTACCTACAGGTGGATCCGGGATAACTCCTCACTTGTGGAGCTGGCTGGTATTGAGATCGCAAAGTTTACCAAAGACCAGGTGTATGAGGTCGCTGACGCACTCTATGGGGTAAAGGACGAGATCGAGAGAGCGCTCTTTCGCTCCTCGTCCACTCTGTTTCCAACTGATGAGACCCTCTTCCTCTTTGACCTGACCAATACCTACTTCGAGGGCAATGCCAAGGCCAATACCCTCGCTAAGTATGGCCACTCCAAGGAGAAGCGCTACGACTGTGCGCTTGTCTCACTTGCCCTCGTGGTTGATGCAAGAGGATTGCCCATCTACTCCGAGATCTATGAGGGTAGTGTCTCAGAACCAAGGACTTTAGCTGATGTTTTGGCCCACCTCGAGGAGTTGAGAGGAGAGACGCTCTTTGCTAGCGTTACCCCTACCATCATCATGGACCGC
>DAHZQE010000022.1:0-12027 GCA_027409005.1 Ferrimicrobium sp.
CGACGATGGGTGGTCAGCTCATGTCTGCTTCAACGAAGGCGGAGGAAGGTGAGAGGAAGACAGCGGAGAAGCGGAGAAATAGGCGGCTGGCTGGGGAGGGGTTTGAAGGGGAGCATGCGGGGGAGGCTATCCTATAAGGGATGCATCGGGCGCCATGAACCAAAAGGCATACCATATCCCCCTCTCGCATTGAGACGGCAAGAATGGAAGGCTACGTCGAGCACCTGGACTGGAAAGTGGGGGAAAGGTATCGCGCAGACGCGCCCGCGAGGACGACGATCCAGCGAGCGAGCATTTGCAGCAGTTCCATACGTCTTGAACATTGCAGACGTTTCTCTGGCAGGCAGCAGCAGTCGACGATCAGCACCTTCCTCCACACGCGCGCACCGCTTCGAGTCGTAGCTTCAGCCGGAAGGCGCGATGCAGGACTCGTCGGCAGCAGGACTGTACCTGTGAGAAAGACACATCACAGTGAAGTGCATCTCGAATTTGTCCAACCCATTCGGCCTTCGTTGAAGCAGACATGAGCTGACCACCCATCGTCGAATACACTCAGCACGAGAACATACTCGCTCACGTTCACTCACACGGCAGCAGCAGCAAACACTCGAGTCTCGCAAGCATCACGCACAGACGGTGCGACCATCCAAGCGCGCGAAGGCGAGCCCCACAGGAGCGGCCCGGTAGGGTTCGGGGATGTAGTCATCTTTATCCAGATCCTGTTGTCCGCGAATTAGCAGCCCTCCATATCCACCCCAAGATGTGATTCCAGTTTATGGAGAGGGCGTTCAACTCACAATCTCTCCCAACAAGCTCACATTCTCCCCTCGTACCAAGAACAGTCCGCGCTCGATGTCCGCATACACCTTCTCGCTTTCCACGAACAAGCGCTCCACAGTATCTTGCAAGACAAGATTGCCGAACTGGTCCCAGCTCCTAAGTACTCCTATGAGCTTCCTCCCATCCCTCAAAGCGACCAATAATTTCTTATCCGTCAGATCGAGTAATTGCGCGGCGGTCGTGAACATCTGTGGAGGTAGTTGTGGCGGGCCTGAGGGCGGGGGAGGACCAGCAGCCACTCCTAATGGAGGACCTTGTGAGCCGGGCGGAGGAGGACCTTGCATGTGCATGTGATGCTGTGGTGGTGGGCCGCCTCGCTGAGGTAGCGGTTGTTGCCATGGCGGTTGGCCCTGCATCATGTGCGGTGGACGCGGTTCGGCCACTGTCGCCGGAATATTGTGTCAGCGACGAGGGAGTTTGGAGATTCGGTGCGGGTTGATCATCGGGCCATGGCGGTAGGAACGAGGAAAGGCCGAGGCAGGATGCTCGTTTGGTGGATGCGAACCAGACCAGGAGTGCTTCACTTCATGTTGGTGCCTCAGGCTTCAATCTGCGTCATCTCTCAGCCCGCGCTATGAGCTCCATCTCCGGCTGTGTATCCCTGGTGCGCCAACGACGACAGCGAGTGAAAAGGGTGTCTCGCTATACGCTATACTGCAACAACATGACCTTGCCAAGATAGCCATCCTCGCCCGCCCCCCCTTCCCCCGAGCCGCGATGCTCTCCGCCTTCCGCCCCGAAGCGATCCACGAGCTCAAACCCCGCGACAAGTCCAAGATCGAATGCCTCCTTGCCTACGGGGACCGTCTCCTCGTGGGCCTCAACACCGGGAGTCTACGCATCTACCGCGTTAATGAGTCCTCCTCGGAGCCTGGCCCGGAAACAAATGGAGATGCTCCGCCGAGCAAACAAGTCAAGCCCATCGAGCTTCTCCGCGAGGACGAGAAGTTCAGCCGGAAACCTGTCCAGCAGCTAGCCATAGTCAAAGAGGCGAATCTGTTGATTTCGCTGAGTGACGGATATGTCGCCTTCCACGACCTGCAGACGTATGGATTGGTGGAGAAGTTGGAGAAGACCAAGGGAGCGGGCTGTTTCACTGTGACGAGCAATGTGGTCAAAGATGCCGAGACGGGCGTTCCTTCCCTTGTCAGCAGGCTGGCCGTAGGCGTCAAGAGGAAGGTGCTGTGCTGGACATGGCGGGATATGGAGATGGAGGAGCCGAGTGGGCAGGAGATCACGGCTGAGGCGACCGTGAAGAGTTTGAACTGGGTGCATGACAGCGAAGGCAAAGTGCGGTTGGTTGTGGGGACGGATCCAGGATTCAGTGTTGTCGATGTCGATGCTGCGGTGGTGGGAGAGGGAGGGGAGGAGGCAGTGAAGTGGGTGTACAAGCCTACGACACGCACGGAGACGGAGAACGGGCAGTTGGCTGGTGTGAGGTTTGGCGCGGTATCGAGTTCAGGGATGGGATACATGGGCATGTCGTCTTGGGTGCCGAAGCCTATGGCGACGGCGATGGCGCCGGACATGAATCAGGTTCTGCTGGCCAAGGATGTGAACTCACTGTTCGTGGATTTGGAGGGCAAGGCGTTGGAGAAGCGACAGGTGCCATGGCATGCGGCGCCGGAGTCCATTGGGTACAGCTATCCGTACCTGCTCGCGCTGCAGCCACCGGAAAAGGGGAGCCTTCAGATCCGCAATCCGGACACGCTGAGCCTGTTGCAGACGATCAGCGTCCCCAGCGCCACAATCTTACACGTCCCGCAGCCCAACATCAGTCTCGCTCATGCGGGAAAGGGTTTCATCGTAGCTTCCGATCGCACGATCTGGCGCATGAACGCCCTGCCGTATGACGCACAACTCCGCGATCTGGTGGAGAGGCAGCGGTTCGATGAAGCCACAAGCCTCTTGGAATTGCTGGAAGACACGTTGATCGACGACAAACACGGCCGCATCCGCGAGATCAAGACTCTCAAAGCTATCAACCTATTCCAACAGCAAAAGTATAGACCAGCGCTCGATCTGTTCGTCGAGGCAGAGGCGCCGCCTGAGCGAGTGATAGCGCTGTATCCACGCAGCATCGCTGGTGACTTGAGCAGTATCCCTGAGCTCGCGAAATCTAGCGAAAACGAGACAACAGCAGAGAACGGCCATGACTCAGACGAAGCACCACCACCTCCATCCACCAAAGAACCCCCCGTGACTCCCTCCAAAGGCATGCTTTCCAAATTCCGCCCCTCCCGCAACGAAAGCGACACAGCCTCCGTCCGCTCCGTCTCCCGCACGACCGAAGCAACACCCGCCAAAACATTAGCAGCCGACACCTGGAGCAAACCCCTCGAAGGCGACGACCTCAAACTCGCCACCCGATGTCTCTGCTCTTTCCTCGCGCAGGCCCGAGTCCAGATCCAGAAATATCTCTCCAGCAACGGTCAACTGAAACAGTCCCCCCCTGACTACAACCCTGAGACCGGGAAACCTTCTTTCGCGAACTTGCTGCCTGACCGTATCTTCCAGGAAGCGAAGGAGAAGGGTCAGGATCTGAATCATCTCGATTGGCAGGCAGAACTGCTTGAGACGGCGAAATTGGTCGATACGACGCTTTTCCGGGCTTACGTGCTTGCGCTTCCTTCGCTTGCAGGTCCGTTGTTTCGGTTGGATAATTTCTGTGATCCAGCAGTCGTGCAGGAGAGCCTGTATGAGAGCAAGAGGTATAGAGATTTGATCGACTTTCTACACGGCAAGAAGCTGCATAGACAAGCCCTTGAGCTTCTGACCAAATTTGGGAAGGGCGAAGATTCCCCCGCTACAGCAGAGGAAGAGGATGATCAGGCTGAGGGCGAGGTGCCGGGGGAAATGAGGGGACCGGATAGGACGGTTGCCTATCTGATGCAGTTGCCACCAGAGCTTGTGGATCTGGTGTTGGAGTTTGTGCGGTGGCCTCTGGAGGTAGACGGGGAGAAGGGGATCGAGGTCTTCTTGGCCGATAGTGAGAATGCTGAGAAGTTGCCGAGGCAGAGAGTGGTGAATTTCCTAAGAGAGGTGGATGTGAGGTTTGAGGCGAGGTACTTGGAACACATCATCAACGAACTAGGCGAAGGAGAGAAGGAATTTCACCAGCGGATGGTGGACATATACATCTCGCAGTTGAAGAATAACGGGAAATTAGAGGACCCCGATACGGAGGCGCTGAAGACGAAATTGGAGTCCTTCCTGCGGAAGAGCAAGACGTACAATCAAGCCGCGACCTTCCGCCAACTGCCTCAGGACGACCCCCTGTTCTTCGAAGCGCGAGCGATTGTGCTGAGCGCGATGGGTAATCACAAGCAAGCACTGGGCATCTACGTCTTCCAGCTTAAGGACTATGCGAAGGCGGAGGCGTATTGCAACGAGATTTACACCCTCACCCAACAGCAACAGCAGACCCATCAAGGCGAAAACTGCCTCCTCAACCCAAACGTCCAGCACACTACGCCTCAGCAGCAGAGGTCTTTGTTCGCCACTGAAAGCCAAGACAGCACGGAGAACGTCTACGCCCTCCTTCTAGGCCTCTACCTCCGCCCGCCACGAGGCGAAGAGAATCACTGGCCCGCCGCCCTAGACCTCCTCTCCCGCCACGGTGCCCGCTTACCCGCAAGCAGTACCCTCGACCTCCTCCCCGACGACCTCGCGATCAATGAACTGGCCTCTTACTTTCAAGGGCGTATGCGCAGCGCTACGTCTACGCTCCGTCAGACCTCCATCGTGAAGGCTCTGGCGGGTGTTCGTAAAGTCAACACCGAGCGGGAGTGGTTGCTGGGCAAGGATGGGGCGAAGGGGCTCGTGGGACAGGGCAGGAATGCGAGGGTGAGGATTGCGGAGGAGGATCATTGTAGGGTTTGTCATAAGAGGTTTGGGGCTAGTGCGGTCAAGGTTTGGCCGGATGGGGTGGTAGTGCATTATGGGTGTCGGAGGCAGGGGATGGAAGGGGCGAGGGAGGGGATGGGTAATCGGAAGGCAAGTGGGGTTGGAAGGGATTGGGGGTGAGGCAGGGGCAAATTCCTTGATCCAATTGAAGGTAATTGCGGACAAGGCAGTGGCTGCTCGCGACAAAGCAGTCGTGTACCAATGTTGATCTTTGAGCTAGATACCCATATAGTCCATTAGCGATCACTACGACCATCACATTCTTCCATCAGGTCATTTTCCAGACCAGCATGCGATATGGCAGACTCTCCTCATAATGCCAAGGCCACGGACGTCGACTCGCCGCCCGGCCTCGCTTCAAGCCCACGCTACTCGCCCATCCCTTCTCCGCCTCTGGGGCCTGTGCTTGAGCAACCAAACATGAAGCCTGTCCGCAGTATCGACTCCGAGCAGCCCCTGCCAGCTATCAAGATCGACTCGCCGGGAGGGCTGACCTCCGATGAAGAGGCTTTGCCAGCGCCGCCGCCTTCGCCCAGACCTGCAATGCTTGCAGCACCTCCAATCCCATGCTACACTCCGCCGCCTCCGCCACGACCTCACCCTGCGAGGCTCGCTCCATCTTTCGGATCCGAGCGCAGTATTGAGACCCGAAACACTGAGAAAGCCACTCCGCGCGCCAGCACTGCCGGAGATGATGAATTGGATTCTCGATTCCTGACGAGATCGTTTGTGCCGCCGCGGATGGTCAGTGGCCGCCGGTCTCATGTCGATGACGCGAAACCTGGCCAGCCAGACGCTGAGAGGAATTTCTTGCACAGGGGTCCACCGCCGGCGAAGAAGAAGGATGCTGAGTCCGGACGTCCGACACTACCGTTCGGTCCTTTCAAATGTCCTGGAGGCACCCCTAGGAATAGCCCTTTTGGCGGCCCACCAAAATGTGGAGGTGGTGACTGGGTACAGGAAAAGGAAGCTCCGCAGGAGGTCGAGGAGAGCAATGCGGACTTTCGAGCTCGAATCGCGAGGGGACCTAAAGCAATCATGGATGCCAAGCTTGCTCCTGAGAGGGTTGCGGGCGAGGCGAAGCAGGAAGATGACTTGAAAACGCAAACGCCTGGCGACAGCGTTGCGCACCATCCGGAGAGGGTGGGGCGAGAGGGTGGGGCAATGAGAGGTGGCCATTTCCAGTGGCAGCCGTTCAATCCTAGGCATCAAATTGGGAATGACAGACCGCAAGAGAATGGGCCGCAGAAGGGACTTCTGTCAAAGTCCGAGGCGAACGACTTGGATCATTTCTTCGGTGATCAAGGTGACTTTGGGAAATCTTGCGGAGGGCCGTCCAAGGTCACGTTTCTACCGCCCTTGGGGGCTGTGGACCTCGGGAGCAGACAGAACCCAGGGTTCGGGAAGAGTAGGGCTGACATCGCAGAGACTGAAGAGCAGACGCTGCAACACGCAATCGCAGAGTCGCTCAAGGATGCAAAGCGGGAGGGGAACGACTACCACACGCCGGCAACTCGATTCGTGTCAACGGGCGGGGGGTCTATGAAGAAGCGCCGGCAGGAGAAGAAGAACCAGGAAGAAGACCAGAAGACGACTTTGCGATTCAAGAAAGGTAAAGACGGGAAGTGGCACGCGAGTGACACGAGCGAGAGGTTTCTTAGACATGAACGGAAAGGGGAATACATGCCGAAGCCCGAGGCGACGGCCAGAAGAACTGAACGGGAGGACACGCCTATGCCTGGCATGCTGCTGAGAGAGACCCAGGTCCCACGGACACCGCCGCCGCCTCCTTGCTGGAGGGAGATGAAGAGCAACAATGGCCCGACCGTCTCGGGCGAGCAGAAGAGCAGCGCAGCCGAAGATGGCATACAAACAGGCCGCAATCACTCCGAGCTTGTCTTTAGATCTCGCCGCTCTCGATCAAGCAGCGTCGCCCAAGACATCTTCGATCCCGGTTCGACGATGTACGTTTTCGCCAAGGAGAGCGATCCAGTGCAAGTCAAAAGTTGCGACCAGCAACACTCCCAGAAAAATGCATAGGAGCACCCTTACGTCCAAGGGTCGAAGCACGGGAACTACTTGTCAGACATTCGAGACTACTACACGCAGCTCGCAAAGGCGACTGATGCAGAAGGACTGTTGAAGCTTCGCGGTAGAAGGCTGGCCGAGACCAGCGACCTTGATGGACTCATAACACCTGCGCCGCGGGAGCACAAAGTCCAGGAAAACCCGCTCGATCTGATGTACCTCCAGGATGCCTCTGACCGTAGTGATCCTGGGCCGAAGCTGGAAAAGACCTGGGGCGGGCCGATCAGGAATCCGTTAGGGGTACAACACCGATCATCGGGACACCCTCATCCTAGCTCGCGGGGACGTCTAACGCCATTCTACGGCGGGAAAAAGCGTACGCGTTCACTTTCGGAGCCGACACCTTCGAAGAAGCAAAGGAAGAAATCGAAGAGATTCACTACCCTGCAGCTGGGGCATGGGGAGGGTCTGCTGGGCTGCCTGGAGGAAGGTGATGACTTGTTGTTTTCGGCGGGCAAAGAAGAGTGCTGCACATACTGCAAGAAGAAAGAGGGACCCCTGGAAGTTTGTATCAGATGCAGAACAGAAGCGTACTGCAGCACTGATTGCAGCTCCACGCACTGGAAATGGCACAAGGATACTTGCAAGCCATGGTCAAAACATTGGGATCGAGATCTCCACAGAGCTCAGATCAAGCAAGATCTTCCACAGACTGCGCATGAGGACTCCCCGTGCTGTACTCCTGCCGATATCATCATCGCCGACCATGTTGAACGAGGGTCAGCAGATCGAAAGGGGCGCCATCCAAGTTTCAACCCCTTGGACGTCGAAATTGTCTCCTTCAAGCAGAGTGAGGACAACCGCCGCTTCCAATACGCCCTCCAGACTCCAACCGGTCTCACGTGGATCGACGGTGCTAAAATGACGGGGCCAGCCTGGGATATCAAGCTCAATGACTTCTACGAAGACCTGGAAGACGATGCTCTACTAATTGTCCACGAATTTCTCGAATGCCCGCCACGCTGGGATATGGATCCAGGAATCTTCAAAGGCAGGTTTATTGTGCGAGCACAGACACTCGATGACAGGAACATAACCTTCGATGTTCGGGAGCCACAAGACTACACTGGAGGCGAAGGCTGGCTGGACGGGGACGCTTTGGGACCGGAGTAGAATGCCGCATTAGAGCATTTCTGGGCGCGTTTCTACGCTTCGATCCAGCGAGAGTTGACAAGAAGGGAGGTGGAGACGATCTTGAAGCCAAGGGAACACGATCCTCGGAAGTGGGATTTGAGCTTCTTCGACGACCTTTGACGGCGCCTTCAGTGGGATGCTTTTGCTTGGTCAATGTAACTTTAGACCTAACTGCTCGTTCATTCTCATGGTAGGTATCTCCAATGAGGAAGCCAACTGGATTCTGCCAGCCAATGAATCACTTTCGCTGTTGTTCAAGCACCGACTAAGCCAATCCTCTGATGACTACCACCGGCCGACTTCATCCCAACAAAGCCTCTACGATCCCTGCCGGTCCTTCCCCTACCAAGCCAGTTATACTTGAGCGCTCCGGTCAACCTTTCAACTACTCCCTGCCCGACATCTCCAGTCTGACAGCTCGCGAGAACATAGAGACATTGCAGCATCCTAGCCACTGTGTCTGTGATCTTGGTCGGATCAGTGAGGGCCGGTGGCGGCGAAGTGGCGGAGGTGTTTGGATTGAATGATTCGCGCCCGCCGTTCGATGTGACAGTCGACAGGGGCGAGTTGAGATGTGGCATGCTGGTCCCGAAGCTACCGGCAGAAGTGTTTGACGTTGCACGGCTTCTTGCGCTCGGCAGGCCGCTTGCTGACGAGTTACTGCCTGCTTCGAGCAAAGTCGAGGCTTGTGAGTTGAAGCTGCTCAGGCGCGGACTGAGGCTCCCGGCAGTGTCGGGACGCTCGGCACCAGTGACTGCTGGATCACTGCGAGCATGTTTGCGACTGCCACCATCAGCGCCGGGGTCAGGGGAAGCGGCGGCGTTGATGCTGTCGAGAGAAAGACGGGAGAAAGTGATCATAAGGATCTCTTGGCGAGGTAGGATGACCGTGTCCCGGAAAGAGATGAGGGTTATGCGTCGCACATCCAGCTCTTCGCCCAGCGTAGGCACGCGAGCAGTGCCGCCAGCAGAAGTCGGTCGCTCATCTGATTTGAGCGACTCCGGCATTGCTCCCCAGAACTCTTGCGCTTCGCGAATGGTCATGACGGAACCGCGGCCTTTGAATTCCAGATCTAGCGGCAGAAAGACTGCTTGCAAGAACGGCACGATGCTGCCATAGACGCCGATCCACATCTCAACCAGCTTGGCGACTAACCGGTCGTCAGGCACGCCTTTTACAGTCTGTGAGAGTGATGTGAACCCTGTCTGGAGCAGTTCGCGAAGGTCCTCGATCAATACTATGGGTGATTTGCGCTGTATGCACCGTCGTATATGAACATTCACCAGCATGTTGAAGTCCTCGATGGGGGTCCGCAAGTCTTCGCCAGAGAAGAGATTCAGCAAGCGGGCCTTTAGTAGTGGCCAGGCATCGTCCGGCCCCAGTCCAGGCAGGCCCATCTGTGCGCCAATACTATTGAAGGCTTGCTGCGAGCTTAGAGGATTCGAGTCCGATGGGAAGGAGAAGACGCTAGCGCTGCCTGACGGAGGTCCCGTGACGTTATCGTACGGAGGACCGAGGAACTGGTCGGCCTGGCCAGCCGAGCCATTGGACACAACCGGCGCAAGATCGAGCTTTGCCTGAGCTTGAGCGGCGGCCGCAGCCTTTTCTTCTTTCTTCTTCTCGCGCAACGCGCGCCCACCATGTCGGAGGTCGAAGCCTGACATTGACTTTGCGAAGCTATTGGGACCCGGAGAATCAGGCGTGAAGGAGTAGAGAGGCTGCGGTTTGTCGGGGTTTGTGGCTTGTGAATTGGAGTGCGCTGAAGAGAGTGGTAATGAACCGAGCTCATCCTTGGCCTTGTGCTTCTGCCGAGAGAAGAGATGTCGCTTCTCCTTGTCCTTATCGACAGTCGTTGTAGGTACCAAGGTAGAAGTGGAGACGTTCGCAGATGAGTACACAGAGCTGCTGTTCGAATCCAGATTCACCAGGCTGGTAGTGGAAGCATTTGGCGCGAAACCGCTCCGCAAAAGACCGCCTTTCCCTGGTGAAGATAGGGCTGGCAAATGCTTGCCCTCCTTCTCCTTCGAATGACTAATGTTCTTTGGCTTCGAGAAGAGCTTCATCTTGGACGACTTGCTCTTGCCCTCTTTCTCCCAGCTAGCTGCCGCAGGCTGCGGTATTGGTGGCACTGGTGGCGGCGGACCACCCAAAGAGTTTGGTGAAGGTAGCGGACTCCTTCCATTCGGGAACGCTACGTTCGCCGCAGTGGCCGCTGCTAATCGATTGCCACCCAGCGTGCCATTACTGTAAGGCAGCCCACCAGCCGAGTTCACCTGTGGGCTGATTGTGCCGCTAGGTCGCCGGGGCACCTCTGCTGATGCTGTGTTGATCGGCGCAAGACCTGGGTGAGATCGTTTCCGCTCCTGCCCCGGTGGAGGGGAGATGTGGTGCATTGCCGCCTGGGCCGCGATCTGCGAAGCGCTCAGGCCTGAGCTGTTAGATGAAGCATGAGGGAGTGAAGGCTCAAAGAAGCCCTGACTATGTTGCCGCGCTCGGTGTGCAAAATGCGCAGCGGGCATACTAGGCGATGTTGTACGTAGTGGTCCATCTATCGAGGTGCGGTATTGTCGAGTCAATACTGATAGATTGCTTGAGCTTTGCGCCGGCGTCGGTCCGCCCGAGGTTGAAGGTCGCTCCGGGATACCTTGCTGAGTTATGTATGGAGAACGTCTGGCCACTAATGGCGGCGCAGTCGGCGGAAGCGGCTGGTTGGACTCAGTCGAGGTCGTGGACAGGCTGGATTCACTGCGCATCGAAGTCTGGGACAGTGAAGACTGCGACCGGTGGCCAGAAGGCGTGCGAGGCCGCGGGGGCGGCCGTAAAGGCGGATAGTGGCCTCCTGAACTCATGTTGTGCTACTTCATCTGAGCCTGGTGGTTCGAGCGCTTCGCGTGAGATGGTTCAGAAGATGTATCCAGGTATCAATGGTCCATATAGCTCCTCTGTCGGCGGGATCTGATCTTGGCTAAGATGTTGATGTATCAACGCTCAATGCCGGAGCTCAAGTCAAATATTTTTATCTACCAAAAGTGGTAGACTAACAATGACAACGTTGATGTTGACGCAAACTCCAGCGAAGTGAGGCACGAGGCTTGGGCGCGTGGCGGGGAACGTCACGTGAGCAGTGCCTTAGAATGCAAGACGCAATGCGCGAGCGAGACCGAAGAGTCAGAGGACCGTATGGATAGAGATGTCTTGAAACGGGTAATTGGTAGGATCGCGAGTTTATTGTTAAATAACAAACAAGTGGGTATCTCTTTGCAAGCACCCAGTCCCAGGCATCGCTTGCCCGACCGCTTTATACACAGAGTCATCCCGTCGTGACATTTCCATCCTCCAACCACTTATCGTGTCTACAGTGAAAAATCGTCACCTATGCTAGACCGCCGACTTGGCGGTCTTGACATTCTCAATGGAGCGCGGGAGAACAGAAGAGGCAGGCTTTCCCTCGACCGCATGCTCTGGGCCAGAGTCTTGCCTGAGCACATCGCGAGTGGCACTCTCATTACCCGCGGCCTTCCCGATCTGCTCCTGGCTCCTCGCAAGCCGCTGTGATTATGTCTCCCCTTTACGGCGCATGGGTGGGAAGCGCTAGGACTGCAGCATACTCAGCATAGCATCGGCGTGAATGTATAGTAGAGAAAAGTCGGGCTGCTATACCAGCCTTCACTTTACATTATAAGCTGCCGTATCCACGCCGAGCATCTGCCCACTGGCCATATTGAACTACTCTTTTGAGCAAAAGAATGTTTTCTACTCGACCATATTCGCTTTGCCTCTCGACTTCTCGACCGATGCTTCCATCCCGCGCCACGGAATAGGCAGTTGTGGCGTTTGAGCCTGGACCTGCAAGCGGGAGGCGGAGGCTCCTCGGAGTTGGCCCATAGACGCGCAATTGTCGACCCCGCGGGGCTCGCAGACCAATACAATGCAGTCTCCCACTTGCGAGCGATGTGATGAATATGTATCTGGCTCCTGCTGGACGCGCACATAAGGTGATTCAGCACACGGGGTGGGCAGTATCTCGCTTCTTTCGAAGCCACCAACCCGAAGAACACA
>DAHZQE010000031.1:0-20157 GCA_027409005.1 Ferrimicrobium sp.
GCCAGCGCGTGAACTCTACGAACGGCATGGATTTATTGACACTGACGAGCGCCACGATGAGCCAGAGGGATTATGCGAACTCAGCATGGTGAGAATATTGCCAAAATAGCGATCCAGCTACAGCCTTTCGCTCCAAGTTCGGGTCTTTGATTGCGTGCTAAAAACCTCCATCCTCCTGGGCAAGCAGCTATCACCGCTCAACGATGGA
Source organism: Ferrimicrobium sp. (assembly GCA_027409005.1). Classification (GTDB taxonomy): domain Bacteria; phylum Actinomycetota; class Acidimicrobiia; order Acidimicrobiales; family Acidimicrobiaceae; genus Ferrimicrobium. The sequence goes on from DAHZQE010000031.1 coordinate 209, forward strand.
CCAATTGCATCTTCAACCGTCTCCTGTCGGATCATCTTGTTTACCATGCGTTCACTATTCGATTACTTGAGCGCAACCTTCCGTTTTCCTTACGCTCGCACAGGGCCGCTAGCTTGAAGACTACGAACATGCAACGGTACTCGCGGTCAGGAGGATCCAGACTATGGCAGACTCAGAGGCGCCTATGAACAACCTCTATCACTCCCTGGACGAGGCCAAGGTTGGACGTAAGCACTGGCTTACAGTCTTCACCTCCGGCATGGGGTTCTTTACAGACGCGTATGACCTCTTCATAATCGGCACAGTGACAGTCCTGCTCACGCCTATATTTCACCTCAACACCAATCAAATCTCGCTGTTGAACTCGATATCGCTGTTGGCGTCGGTGGCTGGCGCACTCACCTTCGGCCGTCTGATGGACAAACTTGGCAGAAAGCGCATGTATGGGGTTGAAGTAGCGATCTTGGTAGTTGGAGCCATTCTTAGTGCATTTGCCTGGAACTTCGCCTCGTTGCTGATCTTTCGTATCATCGTTGGCTACGGTGTGGGCGGCGACTATGCAACCTCCGCTGTCATTACATCTGAGTATTCGAACCGACAATCTCGAGGCAAGTTGATTGGGACTGTCTTCTCTATGCAGGCACTTGGACTTATTGCAGGTCCAGCCATAGCTTCAATTTTCTTGAGTAGTGGCGTACCGTCCGATCTATCCTGGCGAATCATGTTGGCACTCGGTGCGATTCCAGCAGCGTCGGTAATCTATCTTCGTCGGAAGATTCGAGAGACCCCACGATACACTCTCGGAATTAAGGGAGACCTCGCCGCTACCGCCAAGACGGTCGCATGGGTAACCGGAGAACAAGCATTCGTCTCCACGGAGAAGCAAGCGACAGCCGGAGCCAGCATGCGTCCTCGTCCTATCGCTAGATTGACCCAAAAGCCATTCCTGTTGCGGCTCATCGGAACCGCAGGAGGCTGGTTCCTACTCGATATCGCTTTCTATGGCAACTCGGTCTCATCTCCTCTGATTCTCAAGCTACTACAGCCGAAGGGGTCGTTGTTATCTCACACATTGTTATCACTCCTTATTTTCGCAGTAGCTGCCCTCCCTGGGTATTGGTTGGCCGTTTTCCTTATGGATCGCATTGGCAGACGGCGAATCCAATGGCAGGGTTTTGCCGTGATGGCCGCCGCCTTCGCACTCATCTGGTTGATTCCAGGCGGGGCGACCTCCGTGGCGATCTTCCTCCCGCTCTTCGCCATTAGCTACTTCTTCACTGAATTCGGCCCTAATGTCACCACGTTCGTCTACCCAGCTGAGGTCTTTCCAACATCAATACGAGGTACCGCAGATGGTATTTCAGCAGGAATGGGTAAGTTCGGAGGTTTCCTAGGTGCGCTGCTCGTCCCCCACCTACTCCAAAGCGTGGGGATCAGTGGAGTAATGGGAATCATGGCCGCTGTCTCCATCGTGGGAGTTCTCCTAACCATAGTCGCGCTTCCTGAACCCCGCGGACGCTCACTCGAGGATGCGTCTGGTGAATTGCCTGTGCTATTCGAGCCCGACTCGGCCTCGACCACGTCACCAACCGCCACCGCGAGTTAGTGACGTCCATTCCATCCTGAGCAACTTAAGGTCCACGCCGTTTCTCCGGTGCCGTTAACACCTAGCGGCTGACCGCTAGCCCAGTGTGGGGCAGAGCCACCACGTCGGATCCTGGTCTCTCCCAGACTCAGCCAGCAACTTGCCTCTTGGCTGCACAGGCGCATTCCTAGAGGAGCTTGGCTATCCACACACCCATGGCCGAATCCACGCCGATGGTAAAGGTGATGCGCGATCCGCGGAGACGTGAATATTCGCAATGGATCGGCGGTCTACATACGTGTTATCAGAAGTGGACCCTGGATCGCGTTCAACATTGGTCCCAATTGCACTGCATCCTCTCCTGTGCACGAGCTAGTTCCACACAGGGACACGCATCGACGACGGAGCCAACAAATATGTCGTCTACGTTGACGACGGCAACGGCCATCTACACCCCACGCCAACGGAACAGCTTCTCATAGCGACGCCAATAGTTCGGCAGACAGAGGAGAATGTAGACCATCTCCAATCAGTGAGAAGATCTCGCAGGCGACGACTGTTGACTATATTATTCTGTCAGCCCCAACCCGAGCTTGCAGCAGGCAAAACACCTAGCGCAAGGGTAGTGCTTGGCAAATCGCGGCAGCGTCTCGACCTGTCTTGTGATCCGCAAATCCGTACTGTTGGGAAAGCTTCGGCAGGGGTCCAGCATTCATAAAATATCTAGGGAATTTGGATGCACCTATCTGTGCTGGAGCAGCCTACGAAGCCGTATGCCGCGCACGGCCGATCCAGTCAGAATTTGATCCGTAACAGTGGGGCTACCTGGACTCGAACCAGGGACCTCAGCATTATCAGTGCTGCGCTCTAACCAACTGAGCTATAGCCCCAGAAACATCCACTTTAACAGCCCGAAGCTCGGCAGTCCGCCGGTTAGGCGCTTCCAACATAGGAATAAGGTATACGTTCAATCACGGCAACTTCGTTGGCGCACCCGCTGAAACGACTCCGTCCTAGTTAGATCCAGATTAGCTTGAATCTCCACCTGAATCTGATTTATTCGAACCAGAAGACGACCCCGCCGTAGCCCCGTTACCCGTAGCGGATGCTGAACCCTGCCCAGAGCCTGGAAGACTCAAACTTGGAACCTTCGTACCAAGAATGTCAGAACAGAACTGCGGAACTGTAAGACCTTGATTTAGTGCACTCTCTGCCAGCCGCAAAAATCGCTGCGATGATTGCAACTTGGGGGCTTTCGTCGCAACTTTCGAGGATGACTGCAAAGTGGTAACGGCCTTGCTGTAGGAGACGCAGAGACCGCGGTAGCTGGCCTGTACCGCACTCCCAGTAAGTCCTGGCGCTATCGCCGTTCCCTTCGCCTGCTTGTTGTCGCTGCTTTGCTTGCTCTTGCCGTTTTGCTTGCCATCGGGACTCTTCTTCCCTTGACTAGAGCCGGTCGTACTGGGCGTAGTCTTCGATCCCGATGATGTCTTCGACTCGCCTTTGCCTGTGCCTGTGGAAGGCTTCGGAGAGGAGGTCCCGTTTGAGGAACTCGCGGCCTTCGAAACGGTCCCAACCTTATCAGAGGCTTTTGCTGGCACAGTACTTGTCGTGGGATGAGCTGGCGCGTGAGTGAACGCATGTGTCAACGCTGCTGTAAATCCGCCTCCCGCGACGACAAAAGCCGCAGCCGCCACTGCTACCTTGAGTGGGGTAAATCGGGAAAGCACACGCTCTCTACGTGAAGACCTTACAGGAGCTAATCGACGGAAGGCAGCAACAGCCAGATCCTCTCTGGCTAACTCACTGGCCGTGGCAGGAGCTTGTGCTCTTTGAATGAGGCGAGCCAAGTGAGCATACGACCCGTCACCTTCGCCGCCATTCAAAATGTTCTCGATCTCTTCTGGATCCAAAGTCCTTTATACTCCTTGCCCTGCAGGAATAAACGCAACAACTCTCATATACGTTACGCCTTATCCTTTAAATTTTCGGCAATCTTGGCCAACGACCTATGTTGAATGACGCGCACCGATGCCTCGGACTTTCCCACCAGCGTCCCAACCTCTTTTGCGCTCAGTCCACCAAGAACCCGCAGCAACACTATTTCGGCCTGCTCGTCAGTCAGGCCGGCAACCAGCGCAGCTACCGCTTCGTCGATTTCGAGTTGTTCCGATGCAGGGGTATCTGAAAGATCCTCTACGTCCATCTCAACAGTTATCTGCGGTCGGACCGCTCGCCTCCGGTAGAGGTCTATCGTGCGACGCCGGGCGGTTGCAAAGATCCATGCGCGGAAAGCGACCTCGTCTCCCGTGAACTTCTGCAATCCCTTAGAGACCGATACCCACACCTCGGAGGCGACGTCCTCGGCGTCCACGGCGAGACGACTTCGCAGAAATCTGAGCAGGTTTGGGTGATAGGTCCGATAGAGAACCCGAAAGGCTACCTCGTCACCCCGTTGAGCCTGTCTGAGCACCTCGGGGAAGTCTTCAATTCCAAACTGGCTCAATCAGCTCCTCGACAACATCATTGGCGTGCAAGACACTGACGTCTTACTCCTACAACTCTGGAACGACTCTACCGTCCGGCCCCAAAAACTACGTACTGGCACTCTCTCGATCCCAGCCAAGCATCAACTGGACTAACGCCGTTGTCAGTGCCACAAAGCTCAGCCAAACCGTGGACATCTCTACTCTCCACACCTGTCTCCGAGCTGAACCTGGTGTCAATATTTTTTGACAACTTCCCGGCCCTAGCGTCAACAGACCCTCAACGTTGAAACTTTTACCAAGCCAGTTGCACTGTTGGAACGTAGGCTAAGCCCATGTTGACGAACTGGGAGTTTGCATGGCGTTTGTAATTGAAATCGTTATCTTGCTTGTCGTGCTCGGCTTGATATGGCGATATCTAGGTTCGTATCTCACCGCAGTATTTGACGGAAGAGTTCATTTTCTAGACTGGCTTGAACTGCCTCTACTGCGACTTCTGGGTATACAGCCGGGGTCCGAGCAGAGTTGGCGTCGGTATCTTCGGTCCTTGCTGGTGTTCTCTGTGATCTCGATCGTAATCACATATCTCTTGCTAGTATTCCAAGGGCACTTACCCTTGAATCCTCAACATCTCAGTGGTCTTACGCCAGCCCTAGCTTTCAACACCGCAGTTTCGTTCGTCACCAACACAAACTGGCAGAACTACTCCGGTGGAACGACAATGTCGTATCTTTCACAGATGGTGGCACTCGCCACCCAAAACTTCGTCTCTGCCGCCGTTGGGCTAGCCGTAGCGATCGCTGTCATCCGCGGCTTTGCCCGCAAACACTCGGGTACCCTCGGCAACTTCTGGGTCGACACAATCCGCGGCGTCTTCTACGTCCTCCTCCCTGTCTCTATCGTTATGACGCTTGTCTTTGTATGGCAAGGTGCCCCACAGACCTTACTGGGACCGGCGCATATCCACAACGTCCTAAACGGCGTACACCAAACCATTCTTCGAGGACCGGTCGCTTCGCAGGAGGTGATAAAGCAACTTGGCACCAACGGTGGTGGTTTCTTCAATGCCAACTCAGCCCACCCCTTTGAGAGCCCTACTCCTTTCACGAACTTCCTAGAGATAGTACTCATACTTAGCATTCCGGTCGCGCTGACTTACACCTTTGGGAAGATGGTTGGCAACATCCGCGAGGGCGTCGCTGTGCTCATGGCTATGGTCATCCTGTTTGCAGGCACCTTTGCATTCACACTCGCAGCCGAGAAGGGCGCTAACCCTGCCATAAGAGCTGCCGGCATCACTAGCACCCATGGGAATATGGTCGGCAAAGAATCACGATTCGGTGTAAATAATTCAGTGTTATTCGACATAACCTCTACCCAGACCTCGACCGGCTCGGTCAACTCGTCCGCCGACTCCTATACCCCGATCGGTGGACTCGGGATGTTGGCGGGCATGATGTATGGCGAGGTATCTCCAGGCGGCATTGGAAGTGGGATGTACACGATCTTGATCTTCGCTATCCTTACCGTGTTCATCGCTGGCCTCATGGTAGGTCGAACACCCGAATATGTACGCAAGAAAATTCAGAAAACTGAAATCATATGGGCCTCAATCGGTGTCCTGGTGATGCCTATCACCGTACTGGTACTCACGGCAATTACGGTTGCCCTTCCTGGCGAGCGGGCCGCTATTTTGAACCATGGGCCCCATGGATTCTCCGAAATCCTCTACGCCTTTACCTCAATGGGGAACAACAACGGCTCAGCTTTTGCTGGCCTCGGAACCAACACGGCCTACTACAACATCGTTGGTGCGATCGCCATGCTCATTGGGAGATTCGGAGTCATCGTGCCAGTTATGGCCCTGGCTGGATCTCTAGCGGCCAAGGAGGAGGTGCCGGTAACAGCTGGAACCTTCTTGACCGCGACGCCTATGTTCACCGGATTGTTGGTTGGAATCATCTTGCTTGTAGGTGCTTTGAATTTCTTTCCGGCGGTGGCTCTTGGGCCCATCGCGGAAGCTGTCGTACATGGGAGGTTCTTTTAGATGACCGCTGGCGTTCGAACCAAGGGTGTAGCGGGGTCGAAGTCCCTCTTTGACCGCGACATCTTCACCGCAGCAATTAAATCGTCGTTCGTGAAACTAGACCCTCGGGTTCAGGTTCGCAATCCAGTGATGTTCGTGGTCTACCTAGGGACCATAGTGACTTTGATCGCCTCGATCATCCATACCTCGTTGTTCTCATGGATAGTCACGGTCGTACTCGCCTTTACCGTACTGTTCGCCAACTTCGCCGAAGCAATGGCGGAGGGTCGCGGCAAGGCACAGGCAGACACCCTGCGAAAAACACGTACGGAGACCGAGGCGCGACGACTGACTCCAGATGGATCTGAGGAGGTGGTACCGGCGAACCAGCTCCAGACCGGAGATCTCGTAGTCTGCGAAGCGAGTGATATCATCCCCTCGGATGGAGAGATAGTAGAGGGTGTCGCATCCGTTGACGAATCCGCAATCACAGGCGAATCGGCTCCGGTAATTCGAGAGGCCGGCGGCGATAGATCATCAGTAACAGGAGGCACCCAAGTACTCTCCGACCGGATCGTGATCAAAATCACGGCCACGCCTGGAAATTCGTTCCTAGATCGTATGATCTCGCTAGTGGAGGGCGCGGACCGCCAGAAGACCCCTAACGAGATAGCGCTCTCGATTCTACTCATAGCGTTGACGGTGATTTTCGTTCCCGTTGTTGTAAGTCTTGAGTACTTTGCCCACTTCGCACACACAGGAATCGCTATAGTCACACTGGTCGCCCTCCTTGTCTGCCTCATTCCTACCACCATCGGTGCCCTACTATCAGCCATTGGAATTGCTGGAATGGATCGTATGGTTCAAAAAAATGTGTTAGCGATGTCAGGTCGAGCGGTAGAGGCTGCTGGTGACGTCTCTACGCTCCTGCTCGACAAGACTGGCACCATCACCTTCGGAAATAGAATGGCGTCTCGCTTTGTCGGTGTCGGCGGAACGCCCAGTGATGAGCTGGCTCGCGTCGCCCGACTTGCCTCACTGGCCGACGAGACTCCAGAGGGTCGTTCGATCGTCGTTCTCGCGAAAAACGAATATGGGATCCGCGATAACGAGGCGACGACTGACTATGAGTTCGTCCCCTTCTCGGCCACCACCAGAATGTCAGGTGTCAACATCAACGACGTTCAGATTCGTAAAGGGGCGACCGAAGCCGTCAAGCGATGGGTGCTTGACCAAGGTGGAGAGGTTCCTTCTGAGGTGGACGATATCACCAAGGAGATTGCCAATGCCGGCTCCACCCCACTCGTGGTCGCTCAAAACAAAAAGGTACTAGGTGTCGTCGAACTCAAAGACGTCGTAAAGCCCGGTATTAAGGAACGCTTCGCGGAACTACGCAAGATGGGAATCCGCACGGTCATGATTACCGGCGATAATCCACTGACAGCGGCCGCGATCGCCTCTGAAGCTGGGGTCGACGATTACCTTGCTGAGGCAACTCCTGAGCGCAAACTTGAACTGATCAAGGAAGAACAGGAGGGGGGAAAGTTAGTCGCGATGACCGGAGACGGAACAAATGACGCTCCGGCACTCGCCCAAGCAGATGTCGGTGTCGCGATGAACTCAGGAACGGTCGCGGCCAAGGAGGCCGGCAACATGGTCGACCTGGACTCGAGCCCGACCAAGTTGATCGAGATAGTCGAGGTTGGCAAACAGCTCCTCATCACTCGCGGAGCACTTACCACCTTCTCTATCGCCAACGACCTCGCTAAGTACTTCGCGATCATCCCAGCACTCTTTCTTGCCGCCTACCCGCAGCTGAAGGTGCTCAACATCATGCATCTTCACTCCCCCATCACCGCGATCCTCTCAGCCGTCATCTTCAACGCCCTGATCATCATCGTTCTCATCCCGTTGGCGTTGAGAGGCGTTAAGTTTCGACCTGCCGCCGCTGGTGAGATCATACGGAGAAACGTCTTCATCTATGGAGTTGGCGGGGTCATCCTGCCCTTCATCGGAATCAAACTGATCGATATTATCTTGACTGTAACGAGGTTTTACTAATGCTTACCCAGATTCGTCGCTCGATCATTCTCGCCATCTTCTTTGCTATCGTCGTTGGGCTTGCCTATCCACTCGTCGAGACCGGACTAGCTAACGTGCTCTTCCCCTCTCAGGCCAAGGGATCTATCACCCAATACGGTTCCACCGAGATCGGCCAACACTGGACTGGGACCCATTGGTTCCATGGTCGGCCCGACTCCGATAACGACACCGCGACCGGCGGTACCAATCTTGGGCCACGATCGAAACAACTGCTACAAAACACGAAGGCTCTCGTTGCCTTCTGGCATGCACAAGGGGTTAATCCGACCCAAGAACTGGTCACCACCTCAGGCAGCCAAGTCGATCCCGATATCTCGCAACAGAGCGCCATCGTACAGATTCCTATGATTCACCGATCGACTGGTATCTCTTCGCAACGTTTGCTTCAGCTGATCAAATCCCAGACGACTGGGCCACAGTATGGCATCTTTGGCGATAGCTACGTCAATGTATTAAGCCTCAATCGCGCCCTCGCCGCAATCGAGCATCATTGATGCTAGGGGTCATAGAGCCTCGTGCTACCTATGGCCCCTATCTAAAAAATGTTCGCTACCGTCTCTTTGGTTATGCGTCTTCGACGTCAGCCATCCCTGGGTCGTAATCACGGATCCCGATCACATGAACGTCTATACCCATAGGCCCAACCTTACGAAGAACCTGATTAACGATCGACCCCTTCAACAGCTCATCTTTGCGAGAGCGCTTCGATGCACCGATGACGATCTGGGTAATCTGATGCTCGAACGCCGTCTCGACCATGATGTCAGCGATCTTGGTGCCGAATTTCTCGATAAAAACCACCCCGAGATCGTGGCTCAGCTTTTTCAGCTCTTCTATCTCGCGAGCCGCCTGTTCCGATATGTCACTGTCCGGCATGATCAACAGCGAACGCAAATCAGCTTTGGAGCGAGCCGCCATCCTTGCGGCCCTCCGCAAAACTCGTGGTGTCTCCGGCGAAAGACTCAGTCCAACCAAGTAACGTTCTCTTGTCTCGAAAACTCGCTTTCCATGTCTGTTGGCGAACGAGGAGAGGAGATCCTCATCAGCCTCGTCCGCTACGTAACGCAGGGCAAGTTCTCTGAGTGCGGTCAGATTCTGGGTGGTGAAGAAGTTATCGAGCGCCGACTGGATCTTGGCCTGTGGATATATGTTCCCATGGAGCATACGACGCCTCAGTTGCTGAGGCGAGGAGTCGATAAGCTCGAGTTGATCAGCCTGGCGCACAACCCAATCCGGCACCCGTTCGGCGATTCGAACTCCGAGCATCTCCTCGACCGCGCCAGCAATACTCTCGATATGTTGTACATTCAGTGTCGCGATCACATCGATACCGGCATTCAAGAGATCGAGTACGTCTTCGTATCGCTTGCCATGAGCTCCGGATCCTGGAACGTTGGTGTGAGCGAGCTCGTCCACCAATACCACCTCAGGATTACGAGCCAAGACGGCTGCCGTGTCCATCTCGGTAAATTCACGCCCTTGGTAGTTGACGACTCTCTGTGGTATGACCGGTATGTCGCGAATCAGCTCCTGGGTGTGACTTCGGCCGTGGGTCTCAACCAACCCGATGACCACATCGGCACCACGTTGCAGTCTGCGCCAACCTTCGTCCAGCATGGCACAGGTCTTGCCAACTCCCGCCATCGCCCCAAGGTAGATGCGAAAACGTCCAGCGGCCTCGACTTCATTGGTCAGGGAAGACTCCACGCTCGACTCACCCCTCCTCGTCACCCACCATTTGGTGTACTCATCTCTATACTAGGGGACAGTGGACAAGCATGATTCGTAAGTTGTTAACGGCACACAATCGGTCAGCGTTAGTTGGATCGGGATTGAGCATCGTGATGATAGTGGTATTGTCTGCTCTCCTTATCCCACTTAGAAGCCATATTCCAGCCGCCTCGATTGCGCTTATTCTCGTCGTTCCCCTAGTAGTAAGCATTGCAATAGGCGGAATCCTGGCTGGGGTTGTCGCCACTATCGCCGGATTTGGCACCTATGACCTATTTTTCATTCCTCCTTATGGCACATTGGCGGTGGGAACCGCATCAAACTGGATCCCTCTCGGTGTCTATGTGTTGGTAGGTATCGTCGCGGTCATCATCAATCGACGGTTCCAACTCCAACGCGAACGCACCGCCTATCAGGCTCGTATTCTCGAAAGGCTCGCTAGCCTCCCCGCCACACTGATCAGCGAACACTCGGTAGAACAGGTTTGGCGCACTGCTACCGAGCGAACTGTTAACTTGCTTGACCTACGAGGAGCCATGGCGCTGCGTCCAGATGGAAATGTACTCCAACCAGCCAACATCGCCGGTGATCATGAATTGGCTGACAAAATCGCTGAGACATTTATCGGTTCCAACGGCATGGCTCGTATTGGTGCGATCACGATCGAGACGCTCAAAGTTAGATCGTTCGCCCTCTCTACTCTGAGCGATAACTTTGGCTTTCTTGTGATCTGGAATGAAGAGTTGCCTGATGCCCTCGTTCAGGCGCTTAACGTCGTCGCTAGCCAGATATCGGCTGCCCTCGAGCGTACTCAACTGCATGATACACGTCTCAAACTCGACACTTTACAGGAGATAGACAGCTGGCGCGCATCCCTGCTGCGCACCGTATCCCATGATCTCTTAACCCCTCTGGCCGGCATAAAGACCGCTATCACCACTCTCAACGAGTTTGGTGCCAGCCTTGAACCTTATGAATATACGCAACTCCTAGACACAGCTCTGGGTCAGGCAGATCGTTCGATTCAGCTGGTAAGTGATCTATTGAACGTGACTCGAATAGAAGCCGGTGCCTTTCATCTTCAGTATCAAGATACGAATTTGGTCGAACTCATCCAGCAAGTAGCGGTAGCCATTGACTTTCTTTCGGTCAACTCCAAACTCGATCTCACCGCGCCTGAAGATCTACCACTTGCTCATGTCGATGTCGGACTGCTGCGCGAGGTTGTTTGGAATCTACTCGATAACGCCGTTCGCCATTCACCCGTTGGTGAAGTCGTACACGTCACCGTCGATCTGGATAGTGATTTCTTCATCGTCCACATCTATGACGCTGGTCGACTAGTAGAGGGGGTAGACCAGGTACGCCTCTTCGATTGGTTCCATGCGGCTGGAACCAGCGGTCGTAGTGGGCTAGGCCTTGCGATAGCCAGGTCCTTCGTAGAAGCCCATCATGGCCGGCTTTCGGTTCACGCCACCAAGTCCGGCACCACGTTTACCTTTACCCTTCCGAGGATCCCATGAGTTCGATCCTGATCATCGACGATGATCCAGCCCTTAGTCGGGTACTCCGCATTGGATTGACAGCCGCAGGCTACGACGTCACTGTCGCTCTTCGAGGCCTCGATGGATTAGCAAGAGCGATTCAGGACCATCCAGACCTCCTGGTCGTCGACCTCGGACTGCCCGACATAGATGGGGTTTCACTCGTGACCGAGTTACGTCGCTACCACACTAAGGGGATTGTGGTGCTCTCAGCCGCTGGCGACGAACACACCAAGGTGAAGGCGCTGGATCGTGGTGCCGATGACTACGTCACGAAACCATTTGGGCTCAGCGAATTCGAGGCTCGGCTTCGTGCACTCGAACGTCGAATGGATCCTGGATCCCCAGTGACCACTCAGATGACCGCCGCACCAGGATTAGTAATCGACCTGGCTAAGCGTGTAGTCATCGACGACTCTCGGGGAGAGATTCGGCTAACGCCAAGGGAGTTCGATCTCTTGAGATTCCTGGTAGAGAATCATCACCGTCTCTGTACACACCAACTACTCCTGACCACGATTTGGGGGCAGGGATATAACGATCCCCATCATGTTCGGGTATACGTCAATCGTCTTCGTAGCAAGCTGGGTCCCTCAGGCAGGTACCTACGCTCTCGCGCCGGGATGGGCTACCTCTGGGATAGTGAAGGTGACCAATAATGACTGGCTACGACCGACAACCATCGCCACAACAAGGATAAGGGGTTGTTCAGCAACAAAGGAACTCCTCTGGGTGACTCCAATGCGAACCCGTTCCTTGGCACCGACGTGCAGAGGCACGACTAATACAAACAAAAATGCTGGTTGTATATCTAGCTAGTAGCCAAAGAGGCTCCCTTGCGAGCAGCGTTCTCTAGGAGCGACAGTCCTTGTAGGCCTGGTAGTCGTGAAAACTTGCGATCAACGCGCTGAGCCGCTGCTAACCCATCTTCATCTGCAAATAGGTATGCCGCCATATGCGCAACCTCACTATCAGCTACAACCCCACTACCTACCGGTGCCCAGAACTTGGTCAACGTCAATCGGGCTAGATATTGAGCCCGCCTACTATCCGCGAGCCGCGAACGTGCCTGCCCTTCGTAGAAATCGAGGTGTCTTCCCTCTTGTTTCATTATCCGGCGAACCACCTCTGATAGCACCGGATGCTGTGCCTTTGCAATCATTCGCGAATAGGCAGCTTGCGCTGTCAGTTCGTTAATTGCCCCCCAACACATCTGAATTGCGACAAAATCATCTGCTATTAAAGATCCAATATTAAAGGTAAGCAAGCGTAGTTCGTCGAGCCATTTCCGCTCGCGACGAAGGTTGTGGGCTGACTCCTTTGCGCCTGGCTGGCGATGAAGTTCGAGAATTTGACCCAACACCTCGCCGTGCCAAAACTCCTCGTAATTCCAACAAGCCAGGAATGCGGTGATCTCTGGATCGCGATGAGCGCTTGTGGCTAAAATCTCTCTGAGGTAGCAGATCGTGTGGCTCTCAACGTCACACATATAGCGCAAACAGCGAAGAGTCTCAGTTGGGAGGGGCGCGGACTCAAATGCGCTAAAATCGACTCCGTCGACATCTATTCGGGCTGACCGTCCAACAATCGAACGACTAGATACTGGCATACTAGTTCTTCGCTCCCCAGTATCGATGTGGATGTGACATCGTCAAATCAGCAAAGTCGCCGTTGTGTACTTAGCTCGATGATCAGGCGCGTGATCCAAACTCTTACTTGACTCGATCGGGTCAAGATGTCGATCTTTAGTGTATAACTCTAGTCCATTAAAGGTTGTTCATGGATGCTACACACTCTCTGCTACGCCCAGCAGTAGATCGCGAATCGATCGGATCTCCCCAATTGTAATCCCGAGTGTCATCAACCACTCCTCGACTGAGCCCGAACTCTTCCGAATCCTGTCCAGGAGGAAGAGAATCGTTTGAGGGTTAGAGGAGAACAAGATTTGCGGAAGCTGACGAATAGATATGATCTCCTCGGGTCGTGTTCTCTGCATTCGCTCAAACCACGCCCTGGTGGCTCGATCGGTCAACTGGTAGTCGGCTGCGATGGTCTCATCAGGAACTCCGAGCAGGTCTAACAGCAACGCCGCAACTACTCCCGTTCGATCCTTGCCCGCAACGCAATGAAAAACCAGCGGGTAACTCTCTCGCTTTGCGAAGATATGAAAGATTGAGGAGATCGTAGCCGATCCCCTCTCCATTAGATGTTGGTACCTTGAGTTCAAGTATGTCTGGTCATCCACGCTCGGATCTCGTACTCCGACAACGTCCTCGACTACCGACAGGTGGGTGTAGGTAACGGGCTGCGAGTACTGATCTACTGGGAAACGACCCAAACGCTCGGCCTCTTCGGCGCTGCGAAGATCAATAACTGTTCTAAGACCCAGGTATTCGAGACGAGTAACATCTGTCGCCGTGAGCAACGCCAGGTTATCCGCTCTATACACGAGCCGAGGGCGAACTCGCTGACCAGAGATGGTGCTGTAACCGCCAAGGTCACGAAAGTTAAGCGGCCCCTCTAACTTGATCCAAGGATCTAGCTCGCCAGCATCCACCACTTCCTCAACCTCTCTACGGCTTACACTCACCTTGTTCCAGAGGACGACAATCTCCTCAAGCTTCAGGCTCTTCCAACTCCGTATCCTGTACTACCCCAACGGATGAGATCACCTCAGACCCCTGCAAGGTCATCAACTTTACACCGGTTGCGATCTTTCCTTGCGCAGAGATCGACTTTGCTCGTACACGAATGGTCTGGCCATTGGAGCTTACGATAATTAGCTGCTCGTCTTTGGAGACAAACTCCGCCGCCACGAGATAACCCTTTTGTGCCGTAAGCTTCATACCGTGGACACCGCCTCCTCCACGCCTCTGAGCAGAGAAGAATCTCGGGCTGATGCGTTTGCCATAACCATTTGAGGTCACTAGAACAACTTCACGGTCATCATCGAGCATGTCGCCACCGATAACACGGTCGTTCGGTCGCAGACGCATCGCCTTGACGCCAGCGGTGGCGCGTCCAGTTGAGCGAACCTCATCGATGGAAAATCGAATCACCATTCCATCCTTAGAGAAGATCATCGCCTCACGTCCCGATTGAGCAGTTGCTACCTTTACCAAGCTATCGCCCTCACGCAGATCTATAGCTATCAACCCATCTCGCCGAGATCGAGCGTACTCCGGCATCGGTGTCCGCTTTATCATCCCTTGCTCGGTGATGAAAACGAGGTCGGTCATCTCTGGGAAATCCTTGGTACCCAATACAGCCGCGATTGATTCACCGTCTTGGAGTGGAATCAAGTTCACCAATGCAGTCCCGCGGGCGCTTCTTTCGAGTCGCGGTAACTCGTAGCCTCGGAGCTGGTACACCTTTCCTCTCGAAGAGAAGATAAGAATCTTCGAGAGCATCGATGAAGGGATCAGGTGACTTATGCCATCCTCCTCCTTAACCTTGGCTCCAACCACTCCGCGACCACCACGATTCTGAGCGCGGAAAGAGGCGTCTGGGACCGCCTTGATATAACCCGATCGAGAGATCATAACCACGAGGCTCTCATCCTCGATTAGGTCCTCAGCCGAGAACTCACCGGGGTCGATAACGAACTGGGAACGCCTCGGTTGCTCATATGGCTGTGAGGCCTCAACTAGCTCCTCTTTGACGATCGTATCTAGACGAACTCGGTCAGCTAAAATAGCCTCGAGTTCGGCTATAGAGAGATGGAGTTGCGCTGACTCCTCCTCGAGTTCGGTGCGTCCAAGGCGAGTCAACCGACCGAGCGTCATGTCAAGGATGTGGTTGGCCTGAAGCTCAGAGAAGTCGAACGGACTCGCCATCAGTGCCTCGCGGGCCTCTCGACGGTCGGCAGATTCACGAATAGCTCGAATGACGGCGTCGAGCTGATCTATACAGCGAAGTAATCCATCAACGATGTGGAGGCGTTCACGAGCCTTTCGTAGACGATACTCAGATCGACGCGTTACCACTTCACGTTGGTGCTCGATGTAGACCTGAATCGCTTGCAAAAGGTTCAGGGTTCGCGGAACACCATCAACAATGGCGAGCATATTAATTGCGAAGCTAGATTGTAGCGGTGTGAGCTTGTAGAGATTGTTCAGAACCACGTTTGGATTCGCATCACGCTTCAGTTCAATCACGAATCTGCTCTCTCGACCAGAGGAGTAGTTCTGAACATCTGAGATACCGTCAATCAACTTGTCCTCAACCAGCTTCTTAATTCGCTCGGCTATCTGCTCGAACGATGTCTGAAATGGAATATCAGTGACCACGATTTGAGAACGGTTCTTCACCTCCTCAATCTCAGCAACTGCTCGTAGACGGACCGATCCCCTACCTGTTCGATAGGCAGCTACAATACCCTCACGCCCTAAAATCTGGCCTCCAGTGGGAAAATCGGGTCCGGGCACAATAGTTAAAAGATCATCTACCACAGCGTCTGGATGGTCAATAACATAAATAACTGCCTTGACTATCTCTGCCAAGTTGTGCGAGGGTATCTGGGTTGCCATACCTACAGCTATGCCTTGAGAACCGTTCACCAGAAGGTTTGGGAATCGCGCTGGAAGAACAGAGGGCTCGACAGACTGCGAATCATAGTTTGGCACAAAATTGACGGTCTCCTCGTCGATGCTTGCCAACATCTGGAGGGCTATAGGCGCCAACCTACACTCAGTGTACCGTGAGGCCGCCGGTCCTGTCGAAGGATCTGGAGCTCCAAAGTTACCATGTCCATCAATCAATGGATGAAGCAGTGAAAAGTCCTGCACCATACGGGCCAAAGCATCGTAGATAGCCGCATCACCATGAGGATGGAACTTACCCATTACATCACCGACCACCTTGGCGCATTTCACGTGCGGTCGATCAGGACGATAACCGTTATCGAACATCGAATAGAGGATTCGGCGGTGAACCGGCTTCAAGCCATCACGTGCATCGGGTAAAGCTCTCGAAATGATCACCGACATCGAGTACTCAAGAAATGAGCGCTCCATCTCCTCTTGCAGTTCGACTAGCTGAACTTGCGTGGACTCAAAATCTTCTGGATCGTCTGGCATACTGCTCCTTAAAAGTCCAAGAACCGTACATCATCGGCATTCTCCTGGATGAAGCGACGTCGAAGCTCGACATCATCACCCATAAGCACCGAACAAACTTCATCAGCTATGCTCGCCTGTTCAACGGTCACCTTAAGCAACGATCGATGTTCGCGTGCCATGGTTGTGACATTCAACTCATCAAAGTCCATCTCTCCAAGACCCTTCAGGCGGAGAAATGGTTGCTTATGGTTTGGTCTACCGGTCAGAAAGTGTTGTCTGTCAACCTCATTCTTGATGTAGGTCTTCTCATTTCCTATCAACGTAGAGTACAACGGTGGTTGAGCTGCATAAACCATTCCCTCTTCTACTAGAGGTCGCATCTGACGAAAGAAGAAGGTAAGTAGAAGTGTGCGGATATGCGACCCATCAGGATCAGCATCCGCAAGAATGATGATCTTATGGTATCTCGCCTTTTTGATGTCGAACTCCTCACCAACACCGGCACCAATAGCGGCAATCAGAGATTGAATCTCTTGATTTCCGAGCATTTTGTCAATACGAGCACGCTCTACATTGAGAATTTTTCCACGAATAGGAAGTATGGCTTGTGTTTTGGGATCCCTACCTTTTATTGCAGTTCCGCCAGCCGAGTTGCCCTCGACGATGAAAAGTTCAGACTCCTTAGGGTCCTTTGAGGTGCAATCTGTGAGTTTGCCAGGAAGTCCAGCACCCTCTAGTCCAGATTTTCGTCTGGTGAGGTCACGAGCTTGACGAGCGGCCGCTCGAGCCCTAGCCGCCAGGATCGCCTTTTGTACGATAGCCCCTGCTTCGCGTGGGTTCTCCTCAAACCATTCCGCCATCTTTTCATTGGTAACTTTCTCTACCATCGACCGAATGGAGACGTTACCCAATTTCGTCTTCGTCTGTCCCTCGAACTGAGGATTTGTCAACCTAACTGAGACGATGGCGGTCACTCCCTCACGAATGTCCTCCCCAGCTAGATTGTCCTCCTTCTCCTTGAGGAGATTCTTGGCACGCGCGTATTTGTTAACTACCTGCGTCAGCGCCTTCTTTAGACCTTCTGTGTGAGTTCCGCCCTCCTCGGTAGAGATTCCGTTAGCGTAGGAGTGAATCGCCTCATAGTATCCAGTGTTCCACGAGAAGGCTACCTCGACCTCTTGATCGTCTTCGGAGGCTGCGTAATAACCAACCTTTTTAAAGAGTGGATCTTTCGGTGTATTTAGATGGGAGACGAAATCGACGATTCCACCGTCGTACTTCAACACCACATCCGTAGGATCCTTACCTTCACGTTCATCTCTAAAACGGACCTCTACCCCTCTATTTAGAAAGGCGATGATCTGAAGGCGTTCGACAATACGGTGTGCCTGGAACTCTACCTCGTCAAAGATGCTGGCATCTGGCCAGAAGGATACTGTTGTCCCTCGTCGTCCTCGCCTAGCTGGACCAGTATCCTTTAAAGGCTCGGTCGGCTTTCCGCCGTCCGTGAACTCCATCTCATAATGTCTTCCATCCCGATCTATCTCCAAGAGAAGACGTCTTGATAGCGCGTTTACCACCGAGACACCGACACCATGTAGGCCACCACTAACCTTATAGCCACCAGAACCGAATTTTCCACCGGCGTTCAGTTGGGTAAGCGCCACCTCTGCAGCTGACTTAGTCGGATCGGAAGGGTGTGCATCCGTAGGGATGCCTCGGCCGTCATCTATTACACGACAACCACCATCTGCCAGTAAAGTGACGTCGATCATGGTGCACTGCCCAGCCATCGCCTCATCAACCGAGTTGTCTACCACCTCCCAAACGAGATGGTGCAGTCCACTAGGTCCTGTAGAGCCAATGTACATTCCCGGACGCATCCGAACGTGCTCTAAACCCTCGAGGACGATGATGTCCTTCGCTGTATAGTTAGAGCTGGTCGTGTCACTCACCCGATCACCTCACTCCTTCGCCTTGCATGGCTATCATGTCAAGAAAATTAGTTTTAATTCATTCTAATCGGTTACCAGGCTTCGGTCGCCTTTTGGTGGCCCACTATGCGAATCTCTCCGGTAATCCCTACAAGTTCTAGCTGGGATTTCAGCAGAGAAGATCGCAGCTTCACTAGTGGAACTAACTCACGTGTAGTCGATACAACAACCTCGCCTTTTCTACCAAGATCTACTGAAATACTTGGGGATAAATCCTGGCCAAAAACTTCCTTTATAGTACGACTAACATTAGATAATGTTGTTTTATCTAGCAACTGTAGATCATCGACTACAGCCAATAATACACTTCGAAGAGGGGTTGGCATCGACGACCGTTCATCCTTATTTCTAGGTAGGTACAACTACTCCTCCATTCACTTCAAACACCGACCATCCATCCAATGATGCCACTCGTTCTGTGTTAGTTGCGAAGGTTTGATACCTATCTACCAGGTCTATCAGTCTCATCGCTCGCTCTCGGTCAAACTCAGCAAAGACATCGTCGAGGATTAGGATGGGAGCCTCACCCAACTTCCTCTCTAGCACACCAGCACTCCCTATTCGCAAGGCTACTGCAAGAGAACGCACCTGTCCTTGTGATGCTGTCAACTTTGCGGGCATTCCGTTAAGTTCGATTATAAAATCGTCTCTATGAAACCCAATACTCGTGGTGCCTTTACGTATATCATCTACACGCGCTTGTATAAGATCCTCCAGAGGATCTTCATTCCAACTTCTAACATATCTTAAAGATACGGCCTCAGAAGTGCCGGATATTCTTTGGTTGAACTGCTCCACTGCAATCTGTAAATAACCAAGCAGATGCTCGCGCGCTACTGCTACCGCAATTGATGCCTTTGCAAGTTCAGTGTCGAATATATCCAAGCTCACTTTATCTGGACGTCCTGAACGAATGAGATTCTGTCGCTGCTTGAGAATCTTTGTTGCTCGTGAGAGGATACGCTGAATACCAGGATCGGATCGACCTAGGATACCATCTAGGTACTCCCTTCGGACACTCGGCTGTCCGACAACAAGATCTCTGTCCTCTGGAACAAAGATGACGACTGGGAATCTTGCGCCAAGCTGAGCTACTCTCACGTTTCGCTCGTCTAGTTGCACTCGCTCCCGTTGTCTATGACTGCCCGACATGACGATTCGATGCGGTATTCGATCAGTCAGGCTGATAGTCGCCTCCGTCCTCCAATACTCTGATCCGCGCTGAACCAGCATCTGCATTTCAGATGTTCTAAACGAATGGCCGTTTAAAGCGACAGCTATTGCTTCAGCACAGCTCGTCTTGCCTGCTCCATTTGGGCCTACGAGAAGGTTTCGACGTTGAAAGCTAAGCTCTGCTGATGTAATGTTGCGAAAGTGATCGACTCTAGCAGCTAGAACTTCCACCGCTTATTTTTGCACG
>DAHZQE010000041.1:0-6463 GCA_027409005.1 Ferrimicrobium sp.
GACGAACGAGACGCAACGCCCCTGAAATGTAACGGTCACCTGCAGGTGGGTCGACCATCATTCGACTAGGATGATGGTTGTAAATGCAAGTAATCTCCGGTAACTGCAATGCTGATCACACTGAGATCTCATGCAGGTGGAGATGTCGATAACAATAGCGAGGCAATGATGACAAAATATATTGGTGGAGAGTTTGCGATTGGCGGATCGTTGCGTGTTGGCAGGCTCGGTTACGGCGCCATGCAGATCACGGGTCCTGGTGTCTGGGGACCGCCTAAGGATCGCGATGAGGTGAAACGAGTGTTACGTCGCGCAGTTGAGCTAGGAGTAACATTGATCGATACCGCTGACTCCTACGGTCCCTACGTTAGCGAGGAGCTGATACACGAAGCGCTGCACCCTTACCCGACAGAGCTAGCGATCGCTACCAAAGCTGGGTTGGTACGCACCGGTCCCGGTGAATGGGTTCCGGTTGGACGGCCCGCGTATCTACGCCAGGAGGCCGAGATGAGTCTTCGCAGACTCGGGGTCGAACGGCTTGACCTCTTTCAGCTGCATCGCATCGATCCGGAGGTTCCATTGGCAGAGCAGATCGGCCTCCTGGCCGAACTCCAGGCCGAGGGCAAGGTCGATCGGATCGGTCTCTCGGAGGTCTCCGTCCTCGAGATCAAGGAGGCACAAAGCTATGCGAGTATCGACTCGGTGCAGAATCTCTACAACTTGGCAAATCGTCAGTCAGAAGAGGTGCTTGACTACTGCGAAGCAGCAGGTATCGCCTTCATCCCGTGGTTTCCGATCCAGACTGGGGCACTCGCTGAAGGCGATGGCGCCCTTGGAGATGTGGCACGTGAACTAGGTGCCAAGCCTGCACAGATCGCACTTGCTTGGCTCCTGGCTAAGTCACCAGTCATGCTTCCGATTCCCGGAACCTCGAGCGTGGCTCATGTCGAGGAGAATATAGCTGCTGCTGACATTACGCTATCTGACGATCAGTTTGCTCGTTTGGCTGCGATTGCCTCTTAATCGAGGACGAGCAGACTAGGTCGTTTTGCGTTCGAGCAGGCGACTGCCTAGTACTACAGCAACGGCGGCCATCGCACAGGTGGCCGCCGCCGCCATCCAACCGGTGCTATAACTGAAACGGTCAATCAATACGCCGATCACGGTCGGGCCTAGCATGCCACCAAGGCGTCCACCGAGCTGAGTCATTCCGGTCGCTCGCGCTGGCGTAGCACGGTGCTTATCGATCACGGCGAAGTTGAACAGGCCGTTCCATCCCCATCCAATGCCGAGTGCGACGACGGCGCCCGGCACCAGGAGTGCCGCGATCCCAAGGTGTTGAGCAAGGGCAAGAGTGGCGTAGCCGATGGCCCCGATCACCATCATGATGGCGATCACCGAGAAGTGCGAAGAGCCTCGACGGTCAGCGAGAAAGCCAGTGGTGATCCGTACAATCACGGTCGCAGCGCCCGCCAGCGCAGCAACCAGACCAGCCGCACTCTTGGAGATGCCCGCATGGACCGAACCAGAGACTAGGAAGGCTGCCATCCCGGAGGCGCTGAATACCCCGAGTCCTATGCCAATGGCTAATAGCGTGATAGCGAGTTTGTCAATGACTGGTGGAGCTCCAACATGCTGTCGACTGAGCTTGGATCGCGGCTGATTTGGCCGAGGTACCAGTATGGCGGTGGCGATCGAGAGGAGGGCGGCGAGAGCAAAGGCCCATCGCCATCCGACGGTCAGCCCAAGAGCTGGTACGGCGAGTCCGCCAAGCAAGGAGGCAAAAGGAACCGCAGCCTGCTTGATGCCGAAGGTAGCCCCCTGCCTGCCAGGCTTACCTCTCCTAGCCAAAAAGAGATTAGAGGCGGTTGCGGTTGCTGCGCTAACCATACCACAAGGGAATAGTAGGAGGGCGAGCAGCCACCACGAGGATGAGAATAGAGCGATGGTTGCAAGCAGGATGCTCCCGACCACGGGGGTGAACTTCAGGACGCGTACCCCACCTAGCCGCTCTGCAACACGCCCGGAGGGGACCGCCCATGAGGCGGCGCCAAGGTAATAGCTTGTGACCGCCAGCCCGAGTTCAGACGTTGTTATGGGGAAGGATTGACGTATCTCAACGGCGAGCGCGCCGACCAGGAAGGCAGGAATGGAGGCCATGCTGGTGGCCAGGACGGAGACGGCCAGGTCCTTGGTGAGCAGATCGCCAATGAGGAGTGTACGCCCAGTCCCTGCGGCCTGCGAGTCGCTCATTCGCCTAGGGCAGGCGAGGTGCGAGCGCGCTCTAACTGAGGGCCGAGACGTCCAGTCGCCACCAACATGAGCATTCGATAGTCAGCGAACAGTGACGCAAACGGATGCGAAAACGTCTCTGGTCGATTGCGTTCGATGCATAGGTGGGCGAACCAGGCAGGCAGGTAGCCCGCCAAGGGGACAACAAGAAGATCTCGTGGACGTCGTGCTCGCACTAGCGCCAACACCGCCAGTGTCGATCCAACGTAGTGGAGAACGCGCGTCGGACGACGCGAATGGGCTCGTAGATACCGAAGCCAGAATTCGTCGTCCATGTTTTTATTCTAGCGAGGATGAAAGCCCATATCAACGTGAAGGCTGAGCCCTGAGAGAGCGCTCTGTGCTGGTTTGGCTTCCGTTGTTACGGCGATTGTTTCGGCCACGTCGACTGGTCAAGAGGTGCTACTGATCGGATGGTGTTGGATCCACGAGGCGCAGCGACTCGCTAACGGTATCGAGCTCCTCGAGTCCCCCCTCTTTGCCTTCGATGCCATGGTCTAGAAAGCGGCGAGCGGACGGTAGAACGCGGCGATCAAGCGAGCCAACGCCGTCATTGTAAGCCTTGACGGCAGAGGCGAGTCCGCCACCCATTTTGGCAAGATGGTCGCGGAAGGTACTGAGGCGCTGGTAGAGGTCACGGCCAATTGCGGCGATTTGTGCAGCATTCTGTTCGAGTGCCTCTGACCTCCATCCGAAGGCAACAGCTTTTAAAAGTGGAAGGAGCGTTGCTGGCGACGCGATTATCACCGATTGCGAGAATGCATCTTCGAACAGCGAAGGTTGGGCTGCAAGCGCCTCACTCAAAAAGGCCTCGCCAGGAAGGAAGAGCACCACGAAGTCAAGACTGTTGTGGAGACGCTCGGCATAACGACGCGAGGCGAGGTCATGGACCATCGAATCGAGTTGACGGGCATGCGCTAGCCGGAACTCGAGTCGTTTCTCGTCGCTGTCGGCCTCGGTCATGCGGAGAAAGGCATCTAAAGGCGCCTTGGCATCGACTGCGATACATCGATCACCTGGCAAATGGATGACGACGTCGGGGCGACTACGGCCCGCATCATCACTGAAGGTCGGTTGTTCCTCAAAGTCACAGTAGCGAGTCATGCCAGCAAGCTCGATGACGCGACGGAGTTGGATCTCCCCCCAACCACCTCGTACTGCCGGTTGTCGAAGCGCCTTGACCAGACTGTCTGTCTGTTGTCGCAACTGTGGGAGGTGGATCGTCATTAGATCTTCAAGTGACTTGCCGAGCGCCCCGAACTGTTGTCTTCTGTTATCTTGCAGGTCTCTCAGTTCGGTATTGAGACGCTTGAGTTCCTCGTCGACGGGTTGTACTAGCTGTTCAAAGGAGGTCTTTGCAGTCGACGAAAAGGTCTTCTCCGCACGTGCGGCAAGCTCTTCGGTGTAGCCTTGCATAGCCGTACTGACCTTCGTCTCGAGGAGGCTGTGAACGTATTCGATCGATCGATCAAGCTCCTCCCGGATGATGGCGGCGGCGCTTAGTCGCTCCTCAAGACGAGCTTTGTCCTGCATCGATTCGGCTAGCGATTGCGACTTGGTCTCAAGCTCCTGCCGGAGTTGGCTACACTCACTCAACAGACCAGCGTCATCACGTCGGTGACGGTGGCCGATGAGGTAGCCGACGAGAACTCCTACTATGAGTGCGAGGAGCACCGCGATATAGACCATATGACCTCCTTACTTTGTAGTGTATGACGGGAGAGTGACAGTGTCGCAATCATGACAAAGGTGTGCTGGTTGGATACGGGTGAAGGTGTGGATGGTGGTAAAGGGTTACCTCGGCGTCTTTCTTGCTAGTGTGCTTGTGGCCTCTGGTATGCTCGCTGTTCAACAACGCACCTTGTTGGCATCGATGCGTCAGCCCGTTGCACCCGCGACGATGACCGTGGAGTTCGATGTCGTGCTGAAACCAAGAAATGAAGCCTCGCTGCTCGCCAACGCATGGGCTCGTTCGCAGCAGCCTCCTGGTCATTATCTCACTCCAGCCCAGTTTGGCCGTGACTACGCTCCGTCTCCTGTGATCCAGGATATGGTAAGTGACTATTTTCACGAGTATGGCATGAAGACTGGAGCGGTATGGCCTGGTGGTTTGGTGATGCCTGTTACCGGGACGGTGGCCCAAGCCACGGCCGCCTTGGGTGTAGCCTTTGATCGAGCACGACTCTCGGGAGGCAGGAGTGTTGCAGTAGCCGACACCTACCCGGCCAAGCTGTCGAGCTCGATAGACGGACATATCGCTGGAATCACCGGCCTGTTTGCGAATGGCTACTTCCCGGTAGCGTCCCGGAAGGCTAAGGGAGTACCTAGGATCCGGAGTGCTGCTGGAGCATCGACAATATCGTGCTCTGGCCTTCGCCGAGATAACTCACCAAGGCTGGGCTACGCGCCAGCGGTAGTTGCACGCTACTACCACCTCCCACGTTCAATAACACGGCATTCGGTTACGGTTGGCATCGCCGAGTTTGCTGATGTAACGAGCGCTGCATCGACTGCGCTCGGCGCGAGCCTGCTCCGCTATGCCCGGTGTGTTGGTGAACCACTTCATCTTGCGACCGTCGCCGTCGATGGAGGTTCTGGCAACACTGGCCGCTCCCACCTTGAGGAGGCAGCGCTCGACATAGAGACTCTCCTTAGCTACGCACCAGGTGTACATCTTCTCGTGTATACGGCCAGCTCCGGCAATGCCAACGCACTCTATCTCCGAATGGTGAGTCAAGACAAGGCAAGTATTCTCCTTACGACCTGGGGGACGTGTGAGGCGAACACCCCTCCTCAACAGCTCAGTATCGAACAGCTGGCCTTCGCCCAGGCGGCATTGCAGGGGCAGACGGTCGTGGCTGCGAGCGGTGACGACGGGTCATCAGACTGTCTTGCTACCGGGCACAACGCTGGACTTGCCGTGGATAACCCAGCGTCGCAGCCTATGGTGACCGGAGTAGGCGGCGAGGAGTTCACCTCCGCACTTGATGCCAAGACCACTCCGTCTGTCTGGAATGATGCCACCTACTCCGGGGCCAGTGGAGGAGGGCTATCTCAGGTTTTTAGTGAACCGTCGTATCAGCGTGGTGTCTATTCAGAGGTTGGACGGGCTGCTCTTCACTGTCGAGTCCAGTCCGGATGTCGTCTCGTCCCGGACGTGGCGATGATCGCGGTAGGTGCCAAGATCGATGTCCCTGGGCGTGGATGGACCTTGCTTGGAGGGACAAGCCTAGCCGCCTCCGTCTTTGCCGCCGGGTTGGCTGATCTAGAGTCGCATGCCAACGTGCGGCTTGGCCTCGTTAATCCATGGCTCTACAGTCTTGACGCTCGCACCGGCGTTTTTACCTCTGTGCAACGCGGAGGTAACGACTTCCGTCGCCTTCATCCTGGTCAGTTTCGCGTGACTGGGCGCTACAGCTTAGCGACTGGACTCGGGAGCCCAAATTTTGCGCTACTCATGGATGCCCTCAAACGTCGAATCCAGCCGCAGGTACCACAACCGTATGCATGGGTTCGTAGTCGAATGACGTTTCACCTGCGCGAGTTACTGGAACGGTTCTAGACTGCTGGCGTGGATTCACAACGAACTGCCGAGCTCTATGGTGTTGGTTTGGGCCCTGGTGACCCTGGGCTCGTCACCCTCGCCGCCATGAGTGTTTTGGAGACTGCTGAGATCATCATTGCTCCATCGAGCCACCCCGAGAGCATGGGCCGAGCGGAGTACATTGTCCACACCCTGCTACCCGATCGAGAGGTGATCCGGATCCCAATGCAGATGGCCAGTGGCTCTGAAGGAATTGACCGCCGCCTCCACGCTGTGCGAGAGACGATACGTGAACTTCGTCCAAGACTCACGAGTGCTGCGATGAGCGCCTTTGTGACACTTGGAGATCCGCTCCTCTACTCAACGTTTTCACTTGTTGTTGAGGCTGTCGTGTGCGAACAGCTCCCAATTGCGGTTCGAGTGATCCCCGGTGTCCCGGCATTTTTAGCACTGGCGAGCCTGGTAACGACTAACTTGCTCGACAACGACGAACGTCTCCACCTCGTTCCGGCTACCGGCGACCCTGGCCATCTTGAACACCTGCTCGAAGATAGAGAGTCGGTGCTGGTGATCTACAAGCTTTCGTCGAACTTTGCGATGCTTCGCGCGATGATTGCACAGGCTGGC
>DAHZQE010000046.1:0-6420 GCA_027409005.1 Ferrimicrobium sp.
TGTCACATGCGGACCCGAGACGCCGGCCCAACATCGCAGCTTTGGTCAACGAGGCAGCACCCACACAGTATTTCCCGGGAGGTTTTTAAGGTCGCAGCGGGAGCACGAGGCTACACAATACACTTGTAGAATGAAAAGAAGCCAACTCGCTGGTGCCTTCAGAGATCCCCGAGAGTACACTGACAGCAGCAAAGCCAGTAAATGCTAGTGGGAGCTACATGCTCAGCATCACCGGCCTAGAGCTGAGCCATCTCAAGACGGGGTGGCTTCAGTCATATGGATGTCTAAGCTGGAAGGGAACGTGCAGACGTCCATCGTACCTTGCTTTAAACTCACCTCATCGAGTCACGTGCCCCTTACCCTGCGCTGCCTCTCACTTCTTCGCTTTCCAAAAGGCTCATTGAACCTTTACTAACCTTCATCACGTACTACTCACTCACTCGCCAGCGTCATATTGACCTCCACCGGCACTGACTTATACCGACCTGCCTCCGGCGAAAAGCCTCCATAAGTAAGCCAACCCTGCCTCAGTCTATATACACCGATTTCGACGGGATACCGCGTCTGGGTTGCTGAGAGGATCACCGATCTCACCACAACATGCGGCAATCATAGCTGGAAGGCTTACAAGAGGTGGTTTGCTCAAAGTCGGCGTTCTCCATAAGGGGGCGACGGCGGCTTTAAAGTACTCTCGAGCTTTTCCTATTGGCGACAGCGGGACTGACGAGGAGCAGGACGCTAAGTATGCCACGGTCCGCTTTGGAGACGAGGAATCTCAGGTCGCCGATAAGCTTCCGTCCTGCATGTACTGCTTTTGCTACAAGGACGAATATCACGAAGAGGTCAAGGTGCCAGCAATGCTTCTCAATCTTGGCGTTGCCGTTGCCGCCGACTAGTACCTGATAGAGCCCCTCCACCACTCTTGCCGTGGACAAGCTGCGCAACCGCATTAAGACGCCGTGGCAGACCGACATCTTCGCAATCGTAGTTCGCGAAGCTTACGCTGCCGAATAGCATTCACGTTATCTAGGAGCATTCAGCAGTTCTGTTGGGCAACCCGGAGCACACCGCTTTCGAAACCACGGCACAAAAAATCTTAGCTTTGTCATTCAACATGGCCAAGCACTTGGTCACTTCGGAGGTCAGGAAAGACGATCTGCCGGTCCCGTGATCCGTGACATCTTACAAATGCCCTGGCAAGAATTGCACAGAGGATGATGCTATCTCCTGCGTTGGGCTGAGCGAGCCGAAGACTTACACTTCGGCTGTCCGCTGGAGTGCAACATCAACCAGAGACAAGATCGGTGGGCGCAGTATGCGGCGAACATGAAGCTGGAGGTATCAAATGTCGGGAAAGACGCATAGGCGAAACGAAGGTGAGAGGGTGAGGCTATGTTGAGACTATCTGCAGTTGAGTCGTGCTGAACGACGTGCGCAGCATTGATGCAAATATTTGCGTCTCTGATAGCACCGCACGCAACTCTGGATCAGGTCTCGTGCTATTCTGCCTTTATAAATTCCTACCAACTTCCTGATGGCCGCGGCCCTGGACAATCGACTTGCCGCAAGCATCAGTATGGTCGCCTGGAGGTGGACGTACGCGTGGGACTGTCAGCAGCATGCGGCAGCCGGCGCCGACGCAGCATGAGGCCGTCAAGTAAGAAACGCACTTCTCCGCTGCTCGCGCGTGTCAGATACCTGCGCAGTGAAATGGTGGCATGGCCGTTCTGCGAAGCAAAAAATGTCTTCTTGACCGTTATTCCTCCTCACAATTCAAATCCCACGCTCGCTCTAGAACCATTGCGGGTCCTATTCCCTTTACGCGTCCCATCGACGGGACTGTAAATGGAGGCGAGGCGAAACCTACTCTGCCCATGGACATCGCACAGTGAATCCAGAATCCTAAGGCTCTACCGAAACCTGCTGATCAGCTGTAGCCTGCTGGAGACATCGAAATACGCCAATGCTGAGATCCACTGCGGCGACAGGGTAGGGGACGTCCGTAAAGCTGTGCTTGGCACAGGTTATGATGGTTTACGTGAGATACTCGGTTCCGATATGAAAGTGTACTTCCCCTGACGGGTCTACTATCACCTGCCCGCGAGGTTGCTACAGCAGTCGAGTCCAGAGCTGGTGGAACGCCGACACTACAACAATTGACTAGTTTGGCGACTAGAGCGAAAGGGAAAGGCTTCTCCCTGGTAGACTTGGTGGTCGGTGGGCAACGCACGGAGGCGTCGAGCTTCGCTTACGAGACGGTCACACGGTCAGATACTACAGCACAATGTGCAAAAACATTCCACTTTCCATTCAATGGCTATGTTCGTGACTGTGCCCTGCAGCATGGGGATGCGGATGCGGATGCGTAGGATCGACCCAATGCACCGTCTCCGGCTTCTCGACAGGTTCAACATCCGGCAGATTGACAGCAATTGCCTCGCTGTCGCTTCTCATGAGCACACACTCCAGCTTCTCGTCCGCCGAAGCATTGATCTCTTGATGCGGCACTACATACATCGTCAGCACAATTTCTAAATCCCATCGTCCGATGTGACTGACCGTATGGTGGCACATAAATGAAGTCACCCGGCCCGGCCTCCGCCGTAAACTCCAACTTCTCTCCCCATCGCATCCTGGCTTTGCCTTTGACGATGTAGATCACTGACTCCAGGTGTCCGTGGTGGTGGGCTCCGGTCTTAGCGTCGGGGTGGATGTGTACGGTGCCGGCCCAGAGTTTCTGTGCGCCAACCCTGGCGAAGTTGACGGCGGCTTTGCGGTCCATACCTACGTATATTTAGCCTCATAGACAGCGTCTTGATTTAATCGGATTATCGACCTGGAGTCTGTGGCGTATTGCCATCCAGTTGATCGCCTGGGATCACGCGGACACCTTCGGTCTTCCAACCATCTTGTGGCGGCGGTGGTGCTTGTGACTCTGCCATTCTGGATTTGACCTGATTGCAGCTAAGAACGCTTCGTTAGTGAGATGACACCTCAACTTGACAAAGAAGGGAGGTCTTGAGGAGTTAGTGTTCTGGCCCGGCTGGGAAGCTACGGGCAGCGATTTCGGCGAGCGGGGCTCGTTGCAGTTGCCGACGGACGAGGCTGAGAAAGGACCTGAATCGTACCTCCAATACATCTGTGGCGCACCCTTTCAATAAATGCAATCATACGCTGGCTCTACACGGGGCTTAGGTGTCACAAATTCGACCACTGTAGCCTCGGCGGCGCCAGGGAGCACACAAGACCATTAGAGTCTGGCAAAAGACACCCAGGAGTACGGACAGCTTATGGTACGCGAACGGCTAGCAGCAATTTTGATGATACCAACACAATGTTCCAACAAGCGTGTCGATCGCTGCACCGGCAGCGAGCCATCGTCATCAAAGATAGGCGTGGCCACAGTCATCCAACGTCGACCATCGCCCCACAGCATCGTCAGCAACCCATCCATCCCATTCCCATCTCCAACTCCTCCCCGTGAACCGACATCGCTTTCGCCCTTTCCACAAGATCGGATGTCGTTACACTCAGGACTTCCCACATCTTCGTCGCCACCTTACTCTCGTGCAACTCCATCTTCTGCGCCATCATCCGCCTCAACTCAAGAATCAACGTCCCTCCCTCATCAGTGGTGGACTGATCCTTACGCGCCGCCATGTCTCCCTTCACTTTCTCTACGGATTGATCACGCCTTGAACCTGGCGGGAGCAGATCGGCGAAGAGATCCGTGCCCTGCTTCAATAGTATTTCTTTGAGACACAGTTCGACATGAGCGCGTCCTTTCATATCTTCGGGGCAGAACTGGTATTTGGTCGGCTCCGCTCCAGCTGTTTGCAAAATCCGGGCGCGGGAGGTCAGCTCGAACAGTAAAACTCTCAGGATGATCACTGGGAGCTTCTTCGTTGCTGATACAACAGCCTCATGGCCTGCAACACTGCCACCGAACCTCGAAGCGACACTGACGTCGTGGAATGACCACAGCAGCGAGTCGGCAACCCAGTGAATTGTCTCCCAGAGGCCTTGCATCCAGTCCATATTGGCGTATAAGCTGTGGAGGTCGTTGTACCTAGGGCTGGCGAGAGCAGGAAAGAGGGTGAAGTTGAGATAAGAAGCTTCGTTGCGTCTGATTGCCAACGCAAGAGTGGCTTCCTGTACCCTGTATACGTTGTTGTGTTGAAGAGTTTAGCAGTGCTGCATACAGCGGAGAGGTTTGGAGGCGTGCGAGGGATCTGCGACAGGATCTGGACTAGGAGCTCTTTGGGGAGGTCTGACTGGTGGCGGTTGCGCCGGTCCTGCTATTTCTGTGAGTCTGAATTGAGTGCTCGCAGATGGAAATGCTATTATCGCCGCGAGCGAGCCCGCGGACAGCCATGTTGATGGCGCTGGGACTTAGAAGGCAAAGTCAGGGAGCTGTTGAAATGTCGGAATGCATAAAACTTGATGTTGAGGAGATATGGAAAGGTTCTTACGCTTCGAATGAACCGGTGCAAGATGAGAATAGGTCGTAAAGACGGGTTGAAGATGCGGTGCGGTCTTAATGGGACTTCTATCCCGAAGGCTTCGGAGTTGTCAGCTGATGAAAAGCTACATTGGGCCATCGCAGATGCTCCGGCAGGTTCTCCCATCGTTTACTGCGGATCCGTGCTTCCATGGTCGCCGGGTCGCGGTTCGTCGATGCAGTCGCATGCTAATGACGGACGTGCGAGGCTGCTGCCGCAGCGGGCTGATCACTAATCGCATGTGGACTGAGCTAACGAGACATAGCATCTGTGGGTCGATCAGCTTTCTGATAAACAATTCCAGCAGTTCGTTTTTGCGTCGTTTGCGATCCGGGTTGACAGAAGGAAGGAGCGGACCCTTAAAAGCCGAAATTGTGCTTAGATCAGCGCTTCCATCCACATGTTGACAGCGGCGTTCGGGCGTAGAATGACAGCACGCAAGACTGCCAGTAAGCCCAGACAGACCGACGAACGGATAGCGATGGCCCGGGCATGAGGTACATGGTGGCGAATTTGTGGTCTTATGTACATATCCACACCTTCGGCCCTTGGAACTGCGGTATTGGCCCCTTGTGATGCGCCAAAACTCCTCCCACGGGCGACAATTGTCTTCTTATTTAGCCAGACGTTCGTTGGCCTAGTCGTCGTATCCGCTGGGTATTTGGCGAGGACCTCGTGGTACTGTTCTTCATGTTAGCTTGTCGCACTGCAACAGCACCATTCGACTCCTTGGAGAACCCAGCCAGAAGGTGGGTAGTCGCGCCTACTGCTAGGCATTCGCGATAGCCTTGTCTCCCCACCCCTGCAGGCTCTTCAATCTCGAGACTTACCTGGGTAGCTCAAGGGAATCTGCGGTCTTGGTCCATCGCCAAAGTATCTGCGGATGGGTGGTGCGGCGACCTGTGTGTACAGATTATGGGTCAGTCCTCACTGTTCTCGTCGCGTCTGCCAGACCACATCGGTGGACGTTGACGCACCACAAATACTGGTCCAAAGCTGCCCACTACAATGCTCCAGAAGATAGCTGGCTTAGCCCGGACGGCCCAGCGGATGTACTGGCCAGGCGCATTGAAGAATTCGACGGGGGCCATGATGATTGTGACCAGGCGACACCAGCTCTTTGCTGCCGTAGACCGTATATCGTATGGTTGTGTTCGAGGTGAAGCAAGCAATGGCAGTCCATGTCCGAGCTCTCTCCGCACCGCAGAGCCGCGTCAATCTGCGTGGCCTGTGCTGAAGATTCGCAACGTATCAGCTTCACTTTGGGGAAGTTCACATTGGAGTTGACTGAGCAGACGGAGGTTCGATCACTGCTCCGTCCATATGCGCCAAGATGAGACCAGAGTTATGGAGCCTGCTATTCGCCCTTGTCGCAGCAGTAACGGCGTTGTCGGCACAGGGAAACAAGTTGCTGGTCGTGATAGAGGAGGAGGCTGAGAAGGCCAAGTACTCGAAGCTCTGGAG
The DNA here is from genome assembly GCA_027409005.1 of Ferrimicrobium sp. Classification (GTDB taxonomy): domain Bacteria; phylum Actinomycetota; class Acidimicrobiia; order Acidimicrobiales; family Acidimicrobiaceae; genus Ferrimicrobium. The sequence continues at coordinate 5,967 of DAHZQE010000046.1, forward strand.
CGATTTGGAGGGTATGGAACAACAGTATCAGCATACTTCTCGATTGGACAATCGCTGATATCCAATCATCAGACCGCGGATTTCAGATGACATACAAGTCACCAAAGGACACCTCGCTAGCACTTTTCCATCTTGGCGAGCCTGCATACACCCACGCAATCCTGCTACCAACGAAGTCGAAAGGATATGGCCCGGCATTGACCCCGAACCTGATTGTCGACTTCATCAATGCCGGATCGAACATACTGCTTGCATTGTCAGGCGAGTCAGGCGTGCCAAGCGCAGTCAACAGCTTGCTATTGGAGTTGGAGATAACCTTGCCTGCTGATCGCAACAGCATCGTGGTTGATCATTTCAATTTCGATGAGAAGAGCGCGAAGGAATCTCATGATGTGCTGCTATTGCCAGGTGCGTTGGGCATCAACAAGAAAGGCAGCATAAAGGACTACTTCTC
>DAHZQE010000059.1:0-3514 GCA_027409005.1 Ferrimicrobium sp.
GTGTAAGCACCGGCGGCAGGTAAAGGTCAAGTTGTATGTAGGCTGTTGGAGGCGTTGATCGGCGCGTCTTTGGTCTTCTGGCACCCCTGCGCGGTCCGTAAGGGGCTTGGGTGCGGACGTCGCTGAATTCCAGCGTAGACCCGTTTGGAGATGCGCGATAGCAGCAGGCGCCATTCTTTGAGCCATGGAAGGAATCTGTGGTCTAGTCCGAAGGGCCAGCGAAGGGAGATTGAGCAGGCGGAGGCCTACTCTTGAGGTTGCCATGTTGAGTTGGAAAAAATCGGCGATCACAACTTCGTTCCCAAATGTATCGCAGTGTGTGATTCAAGGGCAGTCTAACACCAAGGTCAGCGTTTCGTTGAGTGATTCCAAGTAAGATATGTGATTGCTGGAGCTACCGGCGCGAAGACAGAGCGTCAACCAAAGATGCCTCTTTGTGCCAAGACCTTCGAGCGGCTACGGCCGTCTTCCGCGGCGCCACAGCGGACCGACGTGACCAGGCTGCAAGCGGGGTCGTGCGAGGGTTCCTACAATGATCAACACCTCACTGCTCCCGATCCTACTCGTTGCTCAGACGCTCCGTGCGCTGGTATTCCTTGATATACAGAGCTAAAAGTTACCATGCTCCCATGCTGGCGGTCAGGCCACAGTTGGTGGACGGTTCGAAAGAAACCTTGTTGGCTATCAAAGTGAGTAAGAAGTTGATGTACAGCGCTACGGCACGGCGTCGAAGAGTGTGCCGCGAGAGTAGCAATAGCGATAGGAATCTTGCCCTCGGCTGCAATCATGCATGAGGTGCAAGTCCAGAGAGTGGTGGCAATCCCACAGTCCAGGACTAACGCCCGCGCCTGATGCGCCCGTCAATCTACAGCATCGCCGGTTATTTCCTGGTGTGTGAGGTCACCCATGGAACGAATGCATCTGTTAATACGCCTTGGGTAGGAGTTCCGCAGGTTGCATGCTTGATGGGACTCTAGAGCGACGTCCAGCACAAGGACTTCGCGTTCAAGCGCTGGTCGCTGGACAATAGTGGTTTTGTTGGCCGATCAAGTGATGAGACAGCATGGATCGCTGTGTTTGTTCCGACAATCTATGTATTACCACGTGAGATGCTTCAAAGCAAATGCGCAGCGAGGTGCCACTGAAACGCTGCCAAGGGCTGCATGACTCGCGCAGATTGATGCGTCTACAAGATCCGGAAACGGACATGATGGAGCCTTGGAATGCTCACCTTCCGCATTCACCTCACCTCTCATTCTGCGACCACTGCTTTCACTTACGATAACGCAACTTGATCCCTTCACAGTATTTGACCAGCCCATCTATTCTACAGAACCGCCGACGCCTGCACGAACGCATCCATTTGCCCCGCCATATGACAGCCTTGAACCGCATAGACAAGCATAGGTGAGAAGTGAGGGCGCCGTCATGGCTTCCAGCATACGGAGGCCTGGCGGGGCGAAGATTAGGGCGCCACGCAAGGTAGGACATCTTCCACAATTCCGAGACCACTCCTAACCTGTCCATTTAGGGCCTCAACTCCGGCGAAGTAGACTTTCAGACCATCTGGGTAAATATCCTGAGCAAAGCATTTCTGGAGATTCACTCAAAGAACGCCTCTACTCTCTCGTTCGAAGAGCTCTACCGCGCCGCCTACAAGATTGTTTTGAATAAGCAGGGCGAGGAGCTCTACAACAAGGTCGCAGAGTTTGAGGAGCAATGGCTGGGCAACAACGTACGGTCAGGAATCGTCAAGACTCTCAGTCCACCACTGATGTTGACGGATGGATCTGGGCTGTCTCTGTCGACTGCAAACGAGCGGCGGCAAGCTGGGGAGCGGTTCCTAAGGAGCTTGAAGCAGGCTTGGGAGGATCATCAGGTGTGTATGGGCATGCTGACCGATGTCCTGATGTACATGGACCGGGTGTACTGCATCGATACACGCCAGCCGTCGATTTTCGCAAAATCCATGGGCCTCTTCCGGGATCAGATTCTCCGGACACCCATCAGGCACGACGTACCAACCTTGCTCGAGATCCTCACGCGCATCATCCTGGACCAGATACAAATGGACCGCAACGGCGAGTCGATCGATCAACACTTGATCAAGTCGAATGTGTACATGCTGGAGGGTTTGTACGAATCGGATCAGGAGGTGGAGGATGAGAAGCTCTACCTACGCACCTTCGAAATTGAATTCTTGCGACAGAGCGCAGAGTTCTACAAGGCTGAAGGAGAGCGTATGCTCAAGGAATCCGACGCTGGGAATTACTGCAAGCTTGCGAAGCGTCGCATTGAGGAAGAGACGGATCGATGTCGTTCAACGCTCTCGGAAAGCACGACCCCGAAGATACAGCGCGTCGTCGAGGATGAGCTGATAAGGCACAAGATGAAGGGGTTGATTGAAATGGATACTGGAGTGGCATCGATGGTCGAGAACGACAAGTTGCACGAACTCAGCCTGGTCTTTGATTTGGAGGCGCGCATCGATCCGCGCAAGACAGAGCTCACGAAGGCGATTCAAAAGATAATTGCTGAGCTAGGGACCAACATCAACAACCGGGCGATCGCAGCGTCAGAAGCTCCCCAACAACCTCAAGCGGAACCACAGCAGAGCAACGACCAGTCAGAGGGCGGCAAGGGCAAGCCAGCACCTGGCAAGGCGACCAACCAGCAGACTCTAGCGGCGCTCAAGTGGGTGGAGGAGATTTTGGTGTTGAAGGATCGATTCGACAACATCTGCACGGTCTCTTTCAATTCTGATCAGACGGTGTCTACCTCCATCAACCGTAGTATGGCTGATGTCATCAACGCCTTCTCCCGCGGCAGCGAAAACATCTCCCTCTTCATCGACGACAACATGAAGCGCGGAATCAAGGGCAAGTCGGAAGCCGAAGTCGATCTGGCCCTTGAAAAGGCTATCGTGATTCTGCGGTATTTGTCGGACAAGGACATCTTCGAGACGTACTATAAGAAACACTTGTGCAAAAGGCTACTACTGAAGAAGAGCGAGAGCCTGGATGTGGAAAAGCAGATGATCTCACGAATGAAGATTGAGCTTGGCAACAGCTTCACGATGAAGCTTGAGGCCATGTTCAAGGACATGTCACTCAGTGAAGACGTGTCGAACGGCTATCAGAGGCACGTTGCAAGCATCACCACTGACTCCAGCGATGCCAAGCCGGTCGAACTGAGCATCAAGGTCCTCACATCCATGACCTGGCCATTGGAAGCCTTCCGCTCTGGTCAGGAAAACAGCCACGAAAACAGACCGCAGGTGATCTACCCGCCCGCAGTTCTCAAGGCAAAGGAGGGCTTTGAGCGTTTCTATAGCCAGAAGCACTCCGGAAGGCGTCTGACGTGGCAGCATAACATGGGCGATGCGCAGATCAAGGCACGCTTCCCGAAGAAGAACGCAATCCACGACATCGAGTGCTCGACATATGCAATGCTCATCTTATTACTCTTCAACGACCTGCAATCAGGCGCATCGCTGACGCTGGAGGAGATCGAG
>DAHZQE010000484.1:0-5589 GCA_027409005.1 Ferrimicrobium sp.
CAACAAATGTCACTAAATAAGCTAGCGGCACCCGTCTTGAGGTCACATCAAAACTCGTCGAATTAGCTCCACTCACAACTCATCGAAATCTTCGTGCGTGGTCATGGTTCAAGCATGTGACCGCAAAGCTACGCTCGCTTGCTGCCGATAAAGGCGATGCCAGAGATGGGCGGATTAAGCACGTCCATTAGCTGCTCTGCCTTTACATTCGCGAGTGCCATCGCTATCCGCGGATCCTCGGCTGAGGCTCCGATGGCGTAATAGCTATGTTTGCGCTACTAACAGCGGACAGATAACTGTCTAGTTTGGAGCCGTTCTTCGCTCCGGGATCTCCGAGCCAAACGATCAGACACTAGCAGCAACGCTGTCAATCCAACTCGCTAGCGTCTCAAGTGAGCTATGTAGCTTCACCTTCTCGAGTCGCTCGTTGCCGCCATGAGCGAGCAGAGGGTCGCCCGGACCAAAGTTAACCGATGGAACCCCAAGTGAGGAGAGAAAGCTTACGTCCGTCCAACCGAGTTTCGCGCGAACCTGACCCGCCGATTCGATCAACGCCTCGAAACCTTCCTGCACTGGAGCAGCCCCCTCGACAACCTCCTCTGCCTCCAGCGAGTCATCATCACCTAACACCGGTCGCAGCCACTCAAACAGCTGCTCTAGGGCTTGTTCACCGGAAAGATCGGGCGCAAAACGGTAGTTCAACCAGAGCCTCGCTCGATCAGGAACGACATTATTGGCGACAAAACTCTCCACTCGCGTCGGCGACAACGACTCTTGAAAGTGGACACCAGCGAGCAACGGTCGACGACGTTCGAAGTCAGTGGCGCGCGCCAGCAGCTCGCCAACACGATCGATCGCATTGACACCCATCCATGGCCTTGACGTATGCGCACGCCTACCGGCTAGCTCCAATCTAAGCCGTAGGCTACCCTGACAGCCGAGCTCAACAACCCCATCCGTCGGCTCAAGCAGCACTGCGAGGTCGTGGTCGGCCACCATCGCCTCTGCCGGACCGAGAAGATGGAGCCCATTGCGTTCGAAGGCGACCTCCTCACATGGGTAGAAGACCATGGTCATCGGGAGTGCACAATGTCGATCGGCGAGCGAGAGCATCACCGCCAACCCACCTTTCATATCGCAGACGCCAAGGCCGTAGAAGCAATCTGTGTCCTCGTCAACGCCCTGGTCGCCCGGGACGGTATCGAGATGCCCACAGAGTAGCAGCCTCGGTCCAGGTCCTCCATCGCGGTGTGCTATCACGGTGTTCCCTACGCGATCTACTCGCCAGTCGGACTTGGTCGCCAGCCGCGCAACAACGTAGTCGGCGATCGCATCCTCCTCCCCGGAGACCGACGGAATCACCAGCAGGTCACGTAGCGAGGACTCTAGGTCACTCACAGCCCGGCGCCATGGTCACGCAGAATGGCGTTGAGTTCAGTCTTCTCATGGCGCCGACCAGGGTCTAGGCGTGAAACAATCAAGATACAGCTCATACCAAAAACGCCACCAGGCGTCTCGCGCATCCTGGTGCCGGTCACCGCCACCGACCAGGCTGGAATCACTCCGCGACCAAGTTCCTCACCAGTGGACAGATCGAAGATCGGAATAGTGGGGGTGACGATAGTGCCGGCGCCGATCACCGCACCTTCACCAACACGGGCACCCTCGACGACCATGGCCCGCGAGCCTACGAAAGCGTCATCCCCAATCACTACCGGCACCGCCTGAGGAGGTTCGAGTACTCCACCGATTCCAACCCCACCCGACAGGTGTACCCGCTCCCCTATCTGTGCACACGAGCCGACGGTCGCCCATGTATCCACCATCGTCTCAGAGCCGACCCATGCACCGACGTTCACATAGCTCGGCATCAGCGTCACCCCTGGCCCAAGATACGAACCAAAACGCGCCGAGGCACCGGGGACGACACGAACCCCCGCTCGTGCATAATCGTGCTTCAACGGGAGTCGATCGACAAACTCAAATGGTCCCAGGTTGTAGGTCGTCAAACCGCGAAGTCGAAAGGATAGGAGGATAGCCTTCTTCACCCACTCGTGGACGACAACGGTGTCCGTCGACTGGTCAAGTTCGGCTACCCGCAACGACCCCTGGTCGAGTTCGGTGAGAACTTCATATACTTGGCGGCGTGCCGCAACATCCTCGGGTGAGAGCGAGCTACGCCGCTCATAGAGTGCCTCGATCTCAGCAGAAAGAACCATAACGGTAAACCTACCCGGCTCACCCGAGTCGCGACGCTAACGTCTCCATCTGTTTGGAGGATATCGTCGCCGATATACGCACGTAACGATGATCACCGTAGTCGGCTCCTGGCGCCGTTACGAGGCCAATCTTGCTTGCGAGCATGGTAGCCAATGCGGTCCCATCATGGTTAAATTCCTCAGTCGCTCGAACCCAGAGGTAGATTCCCCCGTCTGGAAGTGGAACCGGCGTCTCGAGCAAGCTACCAATCCATTGGGCGAGCAGTCGAAGTCGTTCGAGATAACGGCGACGCTGCTCTCCAACATGTTCTTCGTCCGCAAACATCTGCGTCGCCACCGCCTGTACCGGTCCCGGTGGCATGAGTCCAAGCCCACGTCTCAGCTCCGAGATCTCACGGACCAGATCACCATCGCCAGCGTATAGTCCCACCCTGAGTCCTGCAAGATTCGAACGCTTTGACAACGAAAACACGGCGAGGCGACCAGCGACGCCCAACTCAAGTAGCGACGAAGGGTCGCGAGTCCAACCGAAGTCGTGATAACACTCGTCGGAGGCGATGATCACTCCATTGCGCTCCCCGAATCGAGCTGCGCCCGCCAGATCATAGATCGAACCTGTCGGATTATTAGGAGCATTGACCCAGGCTATGAGAGCCCGTCGTGCAACCTCTTCAGGGACTGCCTCGAAATCGAGGCCCCCGTTAGCTAGCAGCGGAACTCGGTAGCTCTCAAGGCCTGCCCATGCTGCGCCAAACGTGTAGCTAGGGTACGCGATCGACGGCACCAAAACAACGTCACGATCTGGTCGACGTCGTACGAGGATCGAAGGAAGGAGCGAGATGAACTCCTTGGAACCGATGGTGGCACCAACTTGATGAAGGTCGAGATCGATCCCTACGAAGCCTCCCAACCACCCGAGCGCCGCCTCCTTGAAGGCCAACGACCCGTCAGAGCGCGGGTAGTGGCGTTCGGCGTCCGAGGATGCCAGGATGCGTGGGACCACTGCAGGGGGTGGATCAACCGGAGACCCGACCGCGGCATCGACCACCTCGAGGCCACTCTCATAGGCAATCTCACGCAGCTGGGCAACCGTCTTGGTTCCTGTCGATGCATACTCGTTCACGGCCCTACCCTAACAGCACCTAGTCAACAATGTTACCGGAAAATTAACAGCACTCACGACAGCTCATCCGTATCCTCCACCGACCGATCGGAGACGACACTCTCGATGTGTCTGCGCAAGAGGGCACGAGCGGCATCATCGGCGCGAACTCTAATCTCGATACCATCATCTTGGTTCTCCTCGGAGAGCACTTCGGCCTCTCTATGGATCTCTGCGAGTATGTCACCGCGGTCGAAGGGGACTCGAAATACCTCGACGCGATTCAACGCCCTGAGACGATCTCCGACAACCGCGAGAAGGTTATTTACACCTTCGCCGGAGGTGACCGAGATGGCGATGCCGTCGGGCAGGTCATCGGAGGCATAGCCAAGATCGATCTTGTTGAGCACAACCAGCTCGGGCACCTCGCTCGCACCGATCTCCGCTAACGTCGCTCGCACCTCGCGCATCTGATCAAGAGCGTGAACGCTGGAGGCGTCGACGACGTGAATCAAGAGATCCGCCTCCGCAACGGCATCTAGAGTCGACCGGAATGCCTCAATTAGCTGGTGTGGAAGCTTGCGGATGAAGCCGACGGTATCTGCGAGCAGAATCGTCTCACCACCAGGAAGTTTGAGACGCCTAGTGCGTGGATCAAGGGTTGCAAAGAGACGGTCCTCGACTACCACGTCAGCACCTGTTAGCGCATTTAGCAACGATGACTTCCCTACGTTCGTATAGCCCACCAGTGCAACCTGGGAGTTGCGCCCATGCAGGCGCGATTTGCGCTGCAGCCGGCGTTGTCGCTCGAGTGCCGCCAACTCACGCCGAAGTTGACCGATGCGCTCCTGAATACGGCGACGGTCCTCCTCTAGCTTGGTCTCACCTGGACCGCGGGTACCGATCCGTCCCACCTGCTGGGAGAGGTTGGTTCGCCGCCCGACCAGTCGCGGAAGCCGGTATCGCAAAAGTGCCAGCTCGACTTGAGCCTTCCCCTCTTGACTGCGAGCATTCTGAGCAAAAACATCGAGGATCACTGCAGTGCGATCGATCGCTGTCCGTCCCAATACCTTCTCAAGATTACGCTGCTGTCCAGGGGTAAGTTCGTCATCGAAGACGACCGTGTCGACATCAAAGCTCTCCGACAAGACTGCAAGCTCGTCCACCTTGCCCTTGCCTATATAGGTGGCCGGGTCGGGACGTTCGCGAACCTGAATCTCGCGATGGACCACCAGTGCCCCGGCGGTGTCGACGAGACTGGCAAGTTCGTCGAGCTGATCGTTCACCATCTGTCGCTCGCGTCCACTGGTCGCGACACCAACAAGCAAGATACGTTCCTGGAAACTGCGTTCGATAAGGGTCACGAGGAGAACAACCACCCAGCTGGAGTCATATCCGCAATCAACAGTGAGGGGCCTCGCAACCACACCTCGTCGTCGCCACCGATATCGCTAGTAATATCTAACGGCGGCTGATGCGAATCGCTCACGTCCATCGTGAGACGAGTAGCTGGCCCTGGCACAAAGTGGACCATGAGTTCGCCACCGGGGTTCTCTACCGCAGCCAACTCCCTAACCCAACCCAGATGTCGGGCCACGCGAGCAACCGCTACCGACCCAGTCCCACAGGCCATCGTCGGTCCAACGCCGCGTTCGAAGACACGCATTACGCAACCATCTTCACTTCGTACCATCCACTCGACGTTGATACCATCAGTCTCGATCGCCTCCTCCTGATAACGCGCTCCCTCGGTAGCGATATCGACGTCCTCAAGCGCAGCGAGGCTATCGAGGACTATCACGCGGTGTGGATTACCGACGTCAACCAAGAAACTCCCATCGGCCTCTACCGTTAGCACCACGCTACCCATCGTGGTCTCGCCGACCCAGGCCCAATTACTCTTCTCGACGAGTCGATAGTGGCGCAACCCTGCATCGGTGACGATCGACTGAGATGGTGGAAGACCATGGCGAGCAACCAGATAGTGGCCGAGACAGCGCAGCCCGTTGCCACTCATCTCCGCACGAGAACCATCCTGGTTGAATAGATGCATCACTGGTCGATCCTTGTCGGCTAGATCTACCAAGATGAGCCCATCTGCGCCGATCCCATATGACCGGTCTAGCAACGCAGTAATAGCCTCGGCATCCGGCAAAGCACCAACGACCTCACCTATCAGGAAGTCATTTCCCGCTCCGGTAAACTTAACTAGCTCCAAAACTACGCTTCTCCTCTCATGCGTGTAGACCCACTGCTCGTCAACGCTGG
>DAHZQE010000060.1:0-7275 GCA_027409005.1 Ferrimicrobium sp.
ATCATAACACCTCCACATCACCGTCAAGATGCCGCCGCAGATCAAGCAAGATCTCAACCGCTCCGGATGGGAAACGACGGACATGCCCTCCGTCTGCGAGCGCTGCCTCCCGGACAACCCCTACGTGCAAATGCTCAAGGAAGACTACGGCGCCGAATGCAAACTCTGCACCCGTCCCTTCACCATATTCCGCTGGAAAGCCGACCGCACCGCCCGTCAAAAACGTACCGGCATCTGCTTGACCTGCGCGCGGCTCAAGAACTGCTGTCAGTGCTTCATGCTAGATCTGAGTTTCGGATTGCCGATCACGATCAGAGATGCGGCGTTGAAGATGGTGATGTGGAGGTGTTATGATCTGCGCGATATCAAGTCGCTTGGTTCTGTCGCGGGTGTGTGATGCGCCGCCACTGAGGCCCCGCTGCTCACAAATTATCATGTCAAGACGCGGCTCACCTTCCGCTGACCGAGACCTGCATGACTCGAGCCCGGCGTCCTCCACTTTCACGTGCTGCCAAATCTCAGCAGGTGCCACCGCTGTACCTGCATGAGATAAGCACGGATCTAGCCGTTGCCCCAATGTCGTACGGTTTTCTTGGGGCGGTCAACTGGCGACGCAATTCCTCCAGTCCGCCATAGTACGAGTTGAGCCTCGTGTACTGCACCGCATAACCCTTCTGCCCGGATTTCGGTCTTTCACATCTCCCAACCCCTTTCCCTCCTGGTTCAACACCGCCCACTCTCCATCCACAATGTCCGCAACAACTCAACGCGAAAAGGCGGTCCTCGAGAAGCAGGACCTCGAGCGAGATGCCGCCTTCAAGAAAGCCCTGCACGGCAAGACGGCCGAAGAACGACGAGGTCTGCTCGCCGCCATGGGCAAAGACCACAAGGCACAGAAGGAGGCGGTCGACGAATACTTCAAGCACTGGGACAACCAGGCCGCGGCCGACGAAACCGAAGAGATCCGCAAAGCACGACGAGACGAGTACGCCACGCTCACTCGACACTACTACAACCTTGCCACAGATCTGTACGAGTACGGCTGGGGCGGCAGCTTCCACTTCTGTCGCTTCAGCAAAGGCGAGCCCTTCCGCCAAGCCGTTGCCCGACATGAGCACTACCTCGCCCTGAAGATGAACCTGCAGGAGAACGCCAAAGTCCTCGACGTCGGCTGCGGCGTCGGTGGTCCCGCGCGCGAGATTTGCAAATTCAGCGGCGCCAACATTGAGGGATTGAACAACAACGACTACCAGATCGAGCGGGCGACCAACTACGCCAAGCGCGAGGGGCTGTCCCACAAACTCAAGTTCACAAAGGGCGACTTCATGCAGATGCCCTACCCCGACAACTCCTTCGACGCCGTCTACGCCATCGAAGCCACCGTCCACGCACCGAGCTTGGAAGGGATCTACAGCGAGATCTTCCGCGTGCTTAAACCCGGCGGCGTCTTTGGTGTGTACGAGTGGCTGATGACGGACGCCTACGACAACTCCAACCCCCACCACCGCGAAATCCGCCTCGGTATCGAACAAGGCGACGGCATTTCCAACATGGAGAAGATCGACGTCGCGCTCGACGCCATGAAAGCGGCGGGCTTCAAGCTCGAACTCAACGAAGATCTCGCTGACCGCCCGGACGAGTATCCCTGGTACTGGCCCCTGTCGGGCGATCTGAGGTATATGCAGAGCATCTGGGATTTCCCCACGCTCGTCCGTATGACGAAGATCGGACGGGGCTTGGTGCACAGGTTTGTGGGCGGGTTGGAGATGATCAAGCTTGCACCGAGGGGCACGCAAAAGACCGCTGATTCGTTGGCACTTGCCGCGGATTGTTTGGTGGCGGGTGGGAAGGAGAAATTGTTCACGCCCATGTATCTGATGGTGGGGCGGAAGCCGGAGGCATAGGTTGTGTCAGTGGGAGGGAGTTCAACGGAGGGGTCAATAGAGTTTTGTGCAATGTATTAGCGCATTTTGTGTTCTTTCGAGGACGAAAAGCTTCATTTTTAAGAAAGCAGGTCGTGGTCTCACGTAGTGTATTTACTGCTTCGCAACGAGTACTGCATCGCCCTCTCTAGTCTCTCTCTGCACATCTTACACTGGTCACGTGCAATTCCCGCCTCCTCCGCATCCTGTACCTTCCATCTTGAGCAGGCAGACGACTAATAACTCTTATTTTCACGGAAGACCTCCTCTTTCTTGAAAAAGAACAGGCCCATCAATCTGGAAAGAGCTCTCTTGGTCTCCCCGAACTGCCGCTACAGGCGTAACAAGTTGGTGCGGCACCTGGTCTTCGCCACGCAACCGGCACGAAAATGTTACCATTGCGACCTCCAGCATCACGCTATCTGCGCAGTGCGACAAACCTGGCCGTGACTCAGAGATCAACACCGGCAAGCCCTGCCAGACGCGCCTTTCACGTCTCCCCCCGATCTCAGGTCGAAGCACGTGACGTCTCAGCATCCCAAGGCTCCGACCCCGCCGCCTTGGCCCAGGACATCACTCCCTTGCTCCAGCCCCACGGCCGCTGGTCCCTCGTCTCCTCCGGCTCCGCCCTAGAGCGGACTTTCCACTTTGGATCTTTCAGGAATACCTGGGCGTTCATGTCCGAAGTCGCGGAAGAATGCAAGAAACAGCGTCATCACCCCGAGTGGACGAACGTTTTTACCAAGGTGCATGTGAGGTGGACTACGCATGTTCCCCAGGGGTTGAGTGGGAAGGATGCGAAGATGGCGGAATTTTGTGATGGGGCGGCGAGGAGGTGGGCTGAGGTGGTCAAGGGGGAGGAGGAGGGGTGTGGGTGTGAAGGGGCGAAGGGGGGGTGAGGGCGACGCGGCGTTGTCGGTTTTCTTTTGATCCTGAGGCTGGACGTGTCCGATCATGGTACCGGTGGACTTCCTGAGGATGCATGATCTAGAATTACGTCGGGCTGCCTCTACCTACAACGCTTTGCTGTCCGGCCGCAGCAACTTCCTGGGCGGCCGCGATACACGAGTGATCCGCCCGCTCGCCACCTGCCGCAGGTCTGGTGTGCACGAAGGACCTCTCGATCTACTGCTCCGCCGTGTAGCATGCGTTTCGCCATCGCGAGGCAATAGCGGGTTGCGCACGACCGCAGCTCCCACCTCCACCACAGTCACATCTTCCATCGGACCGCGCCGCTTCGACCCGCTGTCGGCCGGCACAGGCCTCAAGTTTTGCGCGAGTGCCAACCAGTCTCGCATGTTGGGCTGTGCCATAGCGGCGCCGCCAGCGCCTGTCCCGTCTTCGAGACTGAGGTGCTGAAGGAGAGGGAGCCGATGCGGAAGCAGCTTCACGAAGCTGGAGACCAGACCGCGCAGGAATACGGAGCCACTATCTCTTGGCAGCCGGACGGTCCATTCCGCGGTGTTGGGTAGGTTTCTCAAGGCATGTTCCAGCCGCTCGAGCTCGCTCTGGTACAGTTTCCATGCACTCCGTCCGGTGTGCTGCAGCCCTCGATCCAGGAGCGGCGACAGGTCAACGTCTGTGAGGCGCAGTTGCAGACATCGTACCCGCCTGAGATTGCGCGTGGAGCTTCGGTGGACCCAAGAGAAGAGGTCTGCTTGGGAAGGGAAGCTGAGAGGGCGTTGGTAGAGCGTGGTTTGCGCTTCAGTATTGATGAAGCTGCAAGTTCGCAGCAGCGCGAGGTCGCTGGTCGGAAGCAGGGCGTGCTCGTAGATACTGATGCGGAGCTCTGACGGCAGCGACAGGAGAGCGCAAGGTCTGCCCGATGCCACATCGTAATGAAGGCACGGCAAGCATGCCGGTGACGTCGAGCTCTGATCCCTGGTCGTGGCCGTGGATGTAGTTGCCGACTCCATATCGTCTGGCTATCTCGTTGAGGGGCGCACTTGAAGTGGCGGGTCAAGCAGCGGATGCCGCTGTATTTGAGAAGGCACAGCCTGGAAGTGGTGCTCCCCGTATATCGTACAAATCCTCACCGTTGAGTAAAGGCTCTCCCGCGAGGTTCAAGAAATGGATCATGAACGCCATCTCATATCCACCTCCACCGCCTCCGGTAAGGAAACGAACAACGGTGCGGAAAGGAGGGCACAACCCCAGTCAGCACATACGTAGCAGCCAATGTAAGACTCACAGTCCGGCTCGAACTCACACCCGAGCCACCAACGACGAGTTCACATCGCCCTAGTCAGATTGGCTTGGGAGTCTGCGTAGCCTATCGGCACTTATGCTTTCCTCAATTCGGGTCTAGCGTAGCAGCGAGCTATAGGCTCGCGATATGCGCGCACCCCCATCTTCGCATGCGGAGACGGTGAGTTGACATCTGCCGTGTGACCAACCTCTGGTTCGATACACTTCTACTGCAGGCAGTGATATCGCATGCGTCAAGACTATAGATGGACGCGACCGACACACGGGAGCCGGTCTCCAAATGAGGCCGGTGAAAGCTCAGACGGCGGGACGCAATCTTGTACAGTACGACCGAGCATGTCCGGACGGCACGTCGATTCATCGTTACAACCTGCTTTCGCGCAATCAGCCATACGGTGAGGACATCCGGGCTCAGTGTCTCAGTACTGATCATGGGCTCGGGCAGATGGAAGTGCAGGCGAGACGGCAGCTCGTAGCTCGAAGCGAGAGGGAGCGTGGCGGTGGTGAAGGGTGGTGCGAGTTGAAGGCGCGGATGCACCTGCAGCCGAACGTGGAAGCCACGTGCGAGCACGGGCCGACAGATCGCGCAGCGAGATACTCATTGCACCGCAAGAAAGGCGCTCGCTATGCTCCTCGAACACCCATGGCCTACCTAGTTACAAAGCGCAGAGAAAAGCTTTGGTAAGAGTACAAACACCGCGCCTTCGCTGAACCACGCCTCCACAGCCGCAGCTTACAACAAGCCGCCGCCGCTGTTTGCCAACACCAGTGTAACTGCCTCAGCAGCCGCCAATATGCCACTTGTCCATCTTCACCTCCAGACTTGACTTCCTCACACCCTCAACAACTTAGCAGCATAATCCGCGATCAACTGCTCAGTCGGGAAACTCATCTCCTCCAGCTTCTGCGCATACGGCGTTGGGACCTCCGCGCCAGTGACACGGACGGGTGGCGCATCTAGGTAGTCGAACGCGTACTCAGCGGTAAGCGCCAGGATCTCAGAACCGACTCCGAAGCTGGGGAAACCGGATTCAACGGCCATCAGCTTGCCGGTCTTCTTGACGGACTTGACAATGGCTTCGACGTCGAGGGGCTTGATGGAGCGCAGGTTGATGACCTCGGCTTCTACGCCGTATTTGGATTTGAGTTGTTCCGCTGCCACGAGGGATTGACCGACGCAGCGGGAGAGGGTGACCATGGTCAGGTCTTTGCCGGGGCGCTCGATCTTGGCTTTGCCGAACTACAAATCATATTAGCGGCTAGATGGCGTGTTGTGGAGAGGTTGGGTATGCTCACTGGAATCACAAAGTCATCCGACTGCGCCTCCTGGCTCATCGGGAAAGAGAGACCGTATAGCAGCTCGTTCTCAAGCACAACCACCGGGTTCGGGTCCCGGATAGCCGCCTTCAACAACCCCTTCGCATCCTCCGCCGAGTACGGCGAAACAACCTTCAAGCCAGGTATCGAGCCGTACCACGCCGAGTAATCTTGCGAGTGCTGTGCAGCCACACCGGCGGCGAAACCGTTGGGTCCCCGGAATGTGATGTTGCAGGGCTGAATGCCACCAGACATGTAGTGCGTCTTTGCGGCGGAATTGATGATCTGGTCGATGGCTTGCATGGCGAAGTTGAACGTCATGAACTCGCAGATGGGCTGGAGCCCGGCGAGGGCGGCGCCGACGGTGAGACCGGCGAAGCCGGATTCAGTGATGGGGGAGTCGATGACTCGCTTTTCGCCGAAGCGGTCTAAGAGGCCTTTTGTGACTTTGTATCTGTTAAGGGAGGGACGTCAGCTCTGCGCTCATGGCCATTCTTGCTGTTGTCGCAAGATCCTCGAGCGCCAAGCAAGCCCATCGTTCACGACCTCTTCATCTCCTGTGCTCGAGCTCATCCATGCTACCGCTGTAGGGCCCACTTACGCGCCGTTGTACTGTCCAACCTCCTCGCCCAACACAAAGACCTTGGGGTTCTTCTCCATCTCCTCCGCCATAGCCTCATTAAGCGCATCGCGCACCGTCATCTCCTTCGTCCCCGCTGGCGTCGCATATGTTCGACTCCACCTCGACGCCATCACCGGCGCCGCGGTCTTCTGAAAGCTACATCTGGCGAAGGTTGAGGGGGTGGAGCGGAGGAGCTGGGCCGCTGGCCGGAGAACGCTGGAGGCGACCATATCGGAGTAGCAGCACCAGCAGTGGAATGAGCGGAAGGTGGTGTGCGGGTGTGCGGTGATGGAGGGGAGTGGTGGACGGTGAGAGGGAAGATGTTGGGTTGGTGTCTCGAAGCCTCACCCTCCCAACCATTCGCGGGTGATTTTCATGAGGCCCGTAGGCTGAGAAGCTTGGGCCACACTCTCGGGAATCGGCCCTGTTCACAATGGGAACCTTGACTTCACTCTCTTCTACCGCAGCCTTGTCTTCTTCCCCATCACACACACCAATTACTCCATCTCCCATGACAGCTAGCCATTCGGGGAGTAAAAAGACATCTATACACCTACTGTGCATCCTGACCCGCGCAGCCCAATGTCCGGCTTTATCCCCTAGATCTCCCCTCGCATCTCGAGCGGTGCATGCAGACATTGATCTTTCCTTCACATTGACCTCATCAGATTCACCTTTATATCCCAGCGCGCACACAATTGTTGAGAATCCCTGCTGCGTACGAAAAATGCCATGCCGAAGCTGTCGTCCCCTCCGGCCGAGCTAGCGCTCTGGATATACGAGCACGGAGGCGACTCAACGAGCATTCGCCCATCTCGACCGGACTCCAATGAGAGTCTCTTGACGGGCCATGAGCACATACGGGCCATCTCGAAAATTGATCTAGAAACGTCGAAAGACTTCGATCCGCTTTTCTGGTCAAGCGACACTTCCAACTGCCTTGATGACCGCCTTTCACGAATTCCTATCGTGCCGCATGCTCAACACGAGGGATGATCGTGTGCGGCATTGGTCTTCGACTTTGCAAGTAGCTGGAGAAGCATGTAAGAAATTTGTCGTTTATGTCCTCAAGCTGCGCCCCGGGTTAAGGGGAAACACTGCAATGGTTACAGATGCACACATCGTGACTATTCAAGCCGTAATACCGTCCACACCCGCCATATACGCATCCCCTAATCCCTCCGAGCACAGGAGACGAAGAGGTCG
>DAHZQE010000071.1:0-4690 GCA_027409005.1 Ferrimicrobium sp.
CTGTGCGGCCGGAGTAAGACATCGCCGTTACGAGCTCAGGGCTGGCTAGGAAGTTCATCGTCCGCCTGTTCCCATCGTTACGACCAGGAAAGTTGCGGTTGTAGGAGGTGAAGAAGACTGGTGGAGAAACCTTTAAGGTGCCTGTCAAGTTCAACTTGAGTCCGGATCAGTGCGGATTCATTCTCGCAG
This sequence comes from Ferrimicrobium sp., assembly GCA_027409005.1. Lineage (GTDB taxonomy): Bacteria > Actinomycetota > Acidimicrobiia > Acidimicrobiales > Acidimicrobiaceae > Ferrimicrobium. The sequence continues at coordinate 190 of DAHZQE010000071.1, forward strand.
GGAGTGCGTTGAATTTGCTTGCAAAGAAGGGAGCGTAAGTGTAGAATAAGATAAGATACAGCAATACCAGTGGAGCCATTAGCTCACCGTGCGGTCTTCACTTCGTGTGCCTACCCTCTGTGTCCGGCATGTGAAGTCGCGCTCTAGCGCGATTCCAGCGGAATCTCATTCCCCGCCAGACGTCACTGCACCATCCTACTTTCTTCCATGGCCCGAGCACCCACAATCGTGACAACTCTCTCGCCATGGTGAGCACAAACTCAGCGAGCATGCCATATGATTCGACATTGACGATGTTGCCCAGTCCAAGCAATACCTCCAAACCCACACCATCGCCAACGCCCACCCAACAGACATCTACTGCCTCGCCGTCACGCCGCATCATGTCCTCTCTGCTTCCGGTTCGAGCAGCATACAGATCCACAGTACGAAGGGCGCGGTGATACACGCCGACTCAGCAGACGATGAGAATCCCTACCCATTGGTTCAGACGCTAGAGAAAGTTCACCCGCTTGGCGCGCACCATATTGCTGCGAGTGCAGATGGGAGAATAGCAGCTAGTGCTGGCTTCGGCGGCGAGGTCAAGGTCTGGGAATGCGAGGAGGATGGGCAATGGGGCTTGAAAGGAGAGGTGAAGGTGGAAGGGAAGAAGGCTGGAGAGCATTGGGCGCTGGCATTGAACGAGAGCGGCCAATATCTTGCCTCGACTACCCACGACGGCCGCGTAAACGTCTACGACACCACGACCATATCTCCAGTAGCTGCTGCACCGACAAGCAAGGTCGCTCAGTTCGAAACCAAAGGCTCCTTCGGCCTCTCCCTCGACCTCTCCCCCGACGGCACCATGACAGCCTCCGGTCACCAGAACGGCGCAATCTACATCTTCTCCAACTCCACTTCTCGCCTTCTACACTCCCTCTCCGGCCTCCTGAAACCCATCCGGGCAGTGAAATTCAGTCCAGCGAACAAATACCTAGCTGCCACAGGCGACTCACGCATCATAGGCCTCTACGACACGAACTCGGGCGAGCAGATTGCCAGTCTGACTGGACATCAGAGCTGGATCATGAGTTTGGATTGGAACTGGAGCGGGGAGTTCTTTGCCACGGCCGGGTATGATGGGAGGGTCAGGGTGTGGAGTTTTGAGCGCCGGGAGTGCGTGGCTACGCAGACGGAGGGGGAGGGGAAGTGCGTGTGGGCTGTTAGGTGGTTGCCCAAGGCTGCGAGTGCGAGAAACGAGACGTTTGTGGTGGCCGGGGCGGGGAGGGGATTGAGCTTCTATCGTGAGGCTAGTGGGACTTGAAGGGGCAGGGGTCGCAGGCAAGAACGCACCGATGCGGATGGAGCAGCGGACGGCAGCTCTCACCGCAATCAGAAAGGAACGGCACCAAAGGTTTCGCCATGCAGACCTTTAGCGAATGGCGATCGCGCACGCGACAGCACATCGCCGCTCGGACTCGAGTACTGCCTCATCAGGAAGGGAACACTGCTTGACATGGCTGAAAAGCCATCGGCAGCTTGATAGGAGCAGCCGACGAGCATTGCCTTCTTCGTCGGCGGATGCACCCAGTTCAAGCGTGCCCATGAAATCAATGTCACGGAAGGCTGCACTCGCGCGAAAGTCGTTCTCGAGAAACAAAGTAGATACACAGATCTTGGGTCCATCAGAGACTTCAAAATGGTGTACACCCCTTATATTTATGCCTGCACATCAGTCGCCTCGAGCCATCTCAGCAGTCCATTCGTGGTTGATTGTGGTTTAGGCGTCGTTTCTGACCTGCTAGGTTATTGTCCCGAGTGCCTGCGAAGATGGTAGCTGCAGCGTCCCCCGCAGCGGAGCGGCTTCGTCTGCATCAAAAAGCACCGGAGCAGCCGGGACTGATCGCGGTCGACTGTCACCCTCCCACGCAAGCAGGCATTATAATGTCTTCCCTGCTCTCTCCTGGCTGCAAAAATCCACATTCGAGTATTGCAAGATGGAAGCACAAGTAGAACGCCTAGTAGACAAGACATGGGACCAATTCCAGACCCTTCCCAAGAGCCAACGGCTCATGATTGCCGTCAGCGGCATACCAGGCTCAGGTAGCACGCCGCCACCCACCATGTCCCGCAGCCTCTCTGACAGACAGCGAACAACAGGTAAATCCACCCTCGCGGCCAGCGTAGCCCAACGCCTCAACGCCCGCTGGCATGCCGCGAATCCCGGCCTCCCCGCCAACGCCGACATAGCCACCTTCCTCCCCATGGACGGCTACCACCTCACCCGCGCCCAACTCTCCGCTATGCCCGACCCGCACACCGCGCATGCTAGGAGAGGAGCGGCGTTCACGTTCGATGCGCCGGCTTTCTTGAAGCTGGTCAAGAAGCTGCGCGAACCGATTTGTCCGGAGACAGGGACGGTATATGCGCCTAGCTTCGACCATGCGGCCAAAGATCCTGTCGCGGACGACATACCCATTGCCGCTTCTGCGCGGATCGTGGTGATGGAAGGCAATTATCTGAGTTTGGGATCTGGGGCGCCTGAGTGGAAGGAGGCGGCGGGTTTGATGGACGAGTTGTGGTTCGTGGATGTGGATGAGAAGGTTGCGCGAGAGAGGTTGGTGAAGAGGCATGTGGCGAGCGGGATTGCCAAGGATGAGGAAGAGGCGGGGAGAAGAGCGGATGAGAATGATTTGGTGAATGGGCGGGAGATTGTGGAGGGGAGGTTGGAAGTGAATGAGGTTATCAGGAGTCGGGACGATGAGGGGTGGAGGCCGGAAGAGCAGGGGATCGATAAGGAAAGGGATGCATAGGAGATGGGGAGCTGGGGCGTTGGTGCTGATCTTTCGACTATAGTAGATCACCGATACCTTTGTCCATGTCTTCGACTAGCAGCTTCAGCATGCCCTGCAGACACGTCAGCAACCAAAGACGGCACGGAGGCTTGACTGAACTCACCTCAGGCATGATAGGCCTCCCATCCTCGCCCCGCACGTACTTAAACGGCATACTAACACTCTCGTTCGGCCGCGCGCCGTCCCCGTCCTCACCCATGGGCAGCTCAATATCCGGCCGATCTATGAACGGAATCTCGTCCAGCCGTTTCCGCTGCTGCACAACAATCCTCGTCACCCTCGCCGCCGTATCAGTCGTCATCTGCTCGGGCCCCAATCTCCGCCCAACATAACCCTTCGCCCTCAGCTCTCCCGTCCGGTCCCGAGGCGGATCATCTCCCAGGATCCCTCCGAAGAGAAAGACATCGAAGTCCTCCGCGTCCTCCGGGTTGATGTCTTTCTCTCCCTTGGGATCGAGAAGGCAGACTCGTCGCTTGGCTTCTGGGCTGCTGTAGAGTTGCTCGACGCCTTCCTTCTTCAGGGACGAGATGGGCAGACCGAGTTGCTTTTGGGTGGCCTCTGGGTCCGGAAGGCCGGAGAGGATGAAGGTGGCGCCGGAGTCTCGGCATTCGCGGTAGATGGTTTGGTATTCCAGTGCTTGCCACTCCTCGAGTTCGGGGTCGAGATGCTCGACTATGAAGGTCTTTGCCTTGTTTGACATGTTGTCGATGTATGCGAACAAATACGACTTGACTGGAGCGACAGCGTACAGGAATCTTATTTGTGGGGGGTGAGGAGGTCTGCGCGCTTCACGGTTCCAGATAGAGTGATTGCGTCCGGATGATTCTGTCCAGACCAGCGTCCCGATATTATGGCGACTTCGAATTGTTATAGGCTGCGGCACCCGATCTAGTGCCTATATCATGAGTCGTATCATGTGCGAGAACTCGAATATGAGTGTGGTGAGGGAAAGCAATTTTGAAAGCCCGTCATCCAATTTGGGCAGGCACGGCATCTGAACCCCGCAGACAGGCAGCGGGAAGCCCCGCCCCGAAAGTGTCCAGTCGACATCACGAGGACCACCTTGCTGCCGGCCATTGAGCAACTTTTTCCTGTCTGCCGCCCGTCGCCCACCACCTCGACTTCTTCATTCCATCCGACAGGCCCAGCCTTGTCCCAGCAAACTCCGGATCATCGACGAGCGTCCCCAAGGTCGCAATTGCTTCGTTTGGGCCGCCAACAGCTTGACAAGCTCGCACTGGGTCGCGCAAGAGCATTTGAGACTGGTCAGCGGCACGTGGGCAAGAGAATAAGGGGACCAGGACTCGGAGGGGAGACTGCAGGCAGTCGAAGAGCACCAGCACGGCAGGGAAGCGCCGGCGGCGACAACAACCCGGGGTCACCCACTCATAGCACATACCGCCGGCCAGCAGGGCAGGAACACCGCAAGCATGGCCCTCAACCCGCACCAGAAGAACAAGGTCGATCTCAGTGTATGCGACCTATTCCTACCCAGGCCCCCGTGACCTCTTTCTGATGTGTTTCGCCAGCAACTCACAGAGGAAGAGCAGAAACTCTTTCGCCTCTACGGCAAACTCCCCAACAAAAAAGACCTCCTGCAAAACAAGCTCAAAGAGCGCAAATACTTCGACAGCGGCGACTATGCCATGAGCAAAGCGGGTAAAGCC
>DAHZQE010000073.1:0-6283 GCA_027409005.1 Ferrimicrobium sp.
AGTGCTAGATTCCAGACATAGCGAGCATCGGAGTAGTGACGCACGAGAACGGATAACTCCTGTTCTTGTGGATAAAGTCGCTCGCGAATGCTCATAGTATTGGTTGAGAGTCTGACAGACTTGACTTTGGGATGTAATCGAGGTCGCTCTACCCAGCCCTTACAGACGGGGCTTTGCGCTCCGGTTTGGTCAAAAGTTGACGGCAGCCATCTAGGGAACTGCCGACACCCTAGCTCCATCTGGTTACCTCCAATCCTCCAACGACCTTCATGAATCCGCCAGCTGAGGGCAAACAACAAATCATAAGCTCTCTACCCACCCGAGCCATCACCCCGACGAGACTCACCCACCCAGAGGTCCGAGGAGCCGCAGCCCGGACCGGCAGGCTTGCTTCCGATGATCTCCGTCCAATTTCATCCACGAAATAATTGCCAAGGAGCTGGCCAGCGCATCCGTATCGTCTCAAACCACTTACTCGACTCTCGTGCAACCCAGACGACATCCAGCCCACCGAATGATGCGTTTGACCGGCGACTCAGGCAAGATCAAGCAACTTGGGGGTCTTACGAGTGTGCCGCACATGACCAACCAAATGGACAGGACGCTCGGTATAGCCGTACAGGTCGAGGACGAACCGTTTAGGACTCGACAGATGGAGGTTCAAGAACATGACCACGCAATATTGACCAGGCGCTACGGTGCCAAAGCCCAATCGAGCCAATCCAAGGGCATTGACCTGTGCCAGGCCACGGAAGCTGTCATCATGTGGTGCTGTAGTGATGGCACGTTGCAGGGCATTCACACAGTTAGCTGCTGAGGTACCCGACACCGATCGGGCACCACCACACGAGGTCAGCAGCATCGCACATAGTAACAGCGCGACGACCCACCGATGCCGTCCTCTACCTCTCATGCAAGCCTCCCAATAGAAAATAGCTGATCCAGCCGATGGGAATCCACACCCAATAGCTAACAACTCGATAGAGTAACACCGCTGCAAACATAGAAGAAGGTGCCCCACCAAAAGCGATCAGAGCGACAGTGATGGATCCTTCTACAACGCCGAGCCCTCCGGGAGTAATTGGAAGATTCGCCGCCAGCGCACCGAGCATATACGCAGAGGTCACTCCGACGAGACCAACATGTGCATGTACTGCCGTCAGGCTCAGCACTAGCGTAGCAAGATCAAAAAGCCAGTTCCCGAGGGCACCAAGTGAAGCTTGCAACAGCGAACGAGCTGAAAATCGGAGCTGCGCTGCTGTTTCGAGGTTAGCCTCATTAGACCCTTGCTTAAGGTGAAATAACCGACGAAGGTGCACTGCTAGCCCAAGGGCTACCACTAGAACTCGATCCATGCGGACGATGGCAGCTGCCGCTAACAGAAGCAAAACGAAGAGAATGACGACGTCAAGGTTGCTGAGCACGGACGTGGCTTGCGTGTGTTCTACCAGGACGAAGCCGAGCAGGACTAAGAGCACAACAATAGCTAACAAATTTCCAGCAAGCAACCCCGCTGTTGCTTGAAGGACGCTACAGCCTCTGCCGCGTAACTTTCGGTAGAGATATGCGACCGAAAAACCGGCGCCCAACGGAATTGAGTCGTTCATTGCGATCGCTGCTAACGAGGCACCAAAGAACCAACGTCGTGTTAGTCGACCCAAGTCGGTTGGCAAAAGATAATAGGTCATCAACGAGTAGGAGATGTCCGAAAGTACCTCGAGGCCAAATCCTAAGACAACTAACCCGACACTCGCCGTGGAAAGCACTCTGGTGGTGCCACTAAGTTGACCACGCTCGCTATAGATCACGGCAGCAGCGACGCCGAGCGCTACAATGCCGATGCCGAACTGGAGCAATCGCCGGGTTGGGATTTTCTTAGCCAAGGTGCTGCAAGCCCTTCAGAGCGCTTCGTCGCACTACCTACTCAAGTGAAACATCTTTTTACTCATGCAGACTAGGAGCCGCGACCCCTATGTCAGACCGAGCATGCTTTGACCGATACCCCAGCGCAGTCCTCCAACGGGACGTCCGAGAGCACGACCGACATTAGCGTGAATGATGACGTGTGCACCCAAGCTCTAATATGAGCTTGTCTAGTTCGCAGGTGTTGCAATCGATGAAGAGAGGGAGGCGAGTGACGGAATCTCCAGCAGTCGCAATTGTTGGTGCGGGAATGGCTGGCCTAGCTGCTGCCCACTACCTCGCTATCAACCACATCGACTTTGAGATATATGAGGCTTTGGAAAAGCCAGGAGGTAGAGTCGCCACCAAACATGTCGACGGGCTCACGCTCGACCAGGGATTTCAGATAGTTCTGGAGGATTACCCTGAACTCCGCCGCCTTACCGCCGTCTCCGAGCTTCCACTAAATCGCCTATACCCAGGTGTCTATCTTCACGAGACTGGCGATCCACTTCTGCTCTCCGATCCGCGTCGCATCCCTGGAACCAAACGCCAGACGTTGCGCACACTGTCCACGCTGCTGCGAATGCCTGACTGGAGGTCAGCAGGGCGCTATCTGAATACAACACAACCGACCATCAAAGACCTTGGAGCTCTACTACCTCAACCGCTTCAAGACACCGTTTTCGCACCTCTATTCCGAGGAATTACCGCTGATCCCGAGCTCACTGGACCGGCGGATTTCGCGCGGTTTATCCTTAAACGCCTTCTCAACGGGTATGCGAGTCTACCAACAGGAGGTATGGCCCAACTGCCAGCCATCGTAGCAGAGCGGTTGTCAAGTCACATCCATTACCTACACAGAGCAGTCTCCGTTGCAACCGGCCAGTTAACCCTGGAAGACGGGAGTAGCGTCCAGGCGGACTGGATAATTCTTGCAGTCGCACCACCAGCGCTAGAAGCCTTGCTTGGTCTACACCTTCCTCCGATGCGATCCATCGGCTATATTCACGCGCTCAGCCGACGGCGTCTTTTCGGAGTTCCTGCCGTGCTCCTAACTTCACTGGGTAGTCCGATCTACACCGTTGCACCTGTGAGTGACATCTCGGCTAGCTACGTCAACCACGATCCTGAGCGTCACCTCATCACCGCTTCATGTGATCCAACTGCTACTCCAGATGAGCTACGCACTGCGCTAGCACTCGCGGTGAATTGTGAGCCAGAGAACCTAGAGTTCATAGAGCTCGGCGTTGTCAAAGATGCCCTCCCCCGAAGCACGCGAACGGTGGCCGAGATAGGTCAACGTGTCCTCCTGGCGGGCGACTACCTAGTATCCCCATCCATGAATGGCGCCATTGAGTCGGGGCGCAAGGCTGCCGAGCGCGTCATACGCACCACAAAGAGATCAGCGAAGGAGCTAACGATCGATGGCTAGAACAAACCCTCACCTTGAACTAAGGGCTTCATCGACCGGTTCTACCCGATCTGAGTTTAGAAGTGTTGGGGATCGGCGAATAATGTGGATATCCTCTCGGGCTAGCACGCGACGAGGCGCTCTCTCGGAACGTGATGGGGAGAGGATTGCCCACGCGGCCTCGACCGCCGCGAGCAGCGGGGTACCCATCGTCTGCGAACTCTCCACATCAGGGGCGAAAATCCAAGACGGTGTTGCCGCTCTTCATGGTTGGGGCATCGCAGCCCGTGCCCTTGCGCACTGCTCCGGCCAAGTCCCTATCCTGCTAGGACTGACTGGTCCAGCCGTATCCGGCCCCGCCCTCCTCTTAGGGATCGCCGACTACGTGGTTATGGCACCAGATGCATTCGCCTTCCTCAGCGGACCGCAATCGGTAGCCGAATTTACCGGCATATCGGTAACAAACCAGGATCTCGGTGGGGCATCGGTTCTACTCAATCGCTCCGGCGTAGCCTTCGACGTCGCCAGCGACCGGCGTGGCATCGAGGAGTCGATCCTCAGCTTCTTGAGTTATCTGCCTGATTCGACTAACGAATTGCCAGTCAGGATTGAGCCCGTAGATCCCATCGATATCGATCTCGACTCCGTCATTCCCGAGCAGCCCACTGCAGCCTACGATGTACGCGACCTGGTAAAAGGGATTATGGATGCTGATTCATTCTATGAGCTTCGATCCTCGTGGGCAAACCAACTCGTCACTGGATTGGCGCGACTAGAAGGACGTACCATTGGCGTCATCGCCAATCAACCCAAAATAATGGCCGGCACGCTCGACATTCCAGCAGCTCAAAAAGGCGCCCGTTTCGTTCGCTTCTGCGACTCGTTCAACATCCCAATCGTAACACTCGTAGATACTCCCGGCTTCCTGCCCGGCAAGGACGTAGAGTGGCGAGGGATGATTCGACACGGAGCCGAGCTCGCCTTCTCATACGCTGCCTGCAACGTACCGCGAATCTGTCTGATCACACGCAAAGCCTATGGTGGCGCCTACATAGTCATGGACTCCAAGGGGATCGGCAACGACATAACCTTCGCATGGCCATCCGCTGAAATCGCAGTAATGGGGGCGCAGGGAGCAGTAGAGATCATCTATCGGCGAGCACCAGCTGAAGAGAGGCTTCGGCATCAACAGAAGTACGAAGATGAGTATCTAACCCCATGGATTGCCGCCGAACGTGGCTTTGTCGACAACGTCATTGAGCCGAGTAAAACAAGGGCTCATCTCGTTCGCGCCTTCGATCTACTCGCCACCAAAAAGGAACGTCTTCGCAATGCGAAGCATGCAAACTCACCGCTCTAGCGTTAACTCCGACTCACTGGATGGCCTCTGTTCCCAACTCAGATGGCCCAGGTTTGAATAGGCGTTCCCGCGTCCTCTGGCACTCCTGCCTTGCTGCATCGCCAAGCGCTCATCCATGATTCGATCTCTCCCACGACGCGAATCGAAGCCAAACTCCTCGGCGCGGTCATAGACACTACTCAAGGTATTGGTGACTGAGCGTAGACGGTAGAGCTCCTCACCTATGAACCTGCCATTTGTGCGAACAAGTTCTCTAAGGCGGGCTTGCGAGATCGAGGCGACGGCGGTGTCCTGAATCCAAGAGACTCCATTTTGATCTTTGATAAGTTCCAGGCTTTGAGTTAGATCGCTAAGCTCAGGCTGGCAGAGATACGCACGCTCTACCAAGCCATCTTCGGGAGCTGAGGCGCCATAGGTCACCGCTTTGCAACCGGGTGCATGCATGCCAAAGCCCATGAATCTGATCTCGCCAGTTCTACAGATCTCGGTGCTTTCACCCACTCGGATCTCAGCACAGTCACCGTCTAGCTTGATGATGCGTCCATCGCTACCATCAGCCAATACCACGCGCTCCCCGCGGAATAACGGTTTTGAACCCAAGTGGCCAACCACCGAATCGGGAGATCTGATAGCCACCTCTCTCCTCAACTTGGCGGTGAGGCCGGCAGATGGGGTGCTAAAAAACACCCGTTCTTCACATTCAGACTCTACCCATCTGGTACAGTCGGCAACAAACAGATTCCAAAGTACGCCAGCACTCTCAGCTACGACCAGCGCCTCACTCGCAGCACCTTCGAGTCCAAGCACAGTCGTCGAAGTGGTGCTAGTCACAGGTTCGCCGGGACTACGCACCAGGGTCGGTCCTCGCCTGACGAGTTCATGCAATTCAGAAGCAGACATAGCATTTGCATCGACAATCAGCGTTGGGCCCATCGAGGAAGGTCTGTAGTTGCCAAAGCCGACAATCAACGCCGCTTCCTGAGGCGTTCTGGTCGCTACCGCAACACGGTCTCCGGCATGTACGCCTGCCTGCTCGAACGCCTGCACCATTGAAACCAGCTCCCTGGAGGTATGCACCACTTTGAGATTGCTCATCGGCGTTTCCATCAACAGCAACCGCTCGGACACCGAAAGCGATCTATATGACTGACAGAGCGTGCCATCGAGCCCGATATGCTTCCCTGCGAACCCCGTCTTGCCATGGCTAAGGAGCCGAAATGCGTGCTCCTCTCCGAAGGCGCGAACTAATGCCACCTCAGTTACTGCTTGGATTCCTGATGCTCCCTGCTCGATAGCTCTCGCGAACTCATTGAGCAATGGATCGTTAACCCTAACTTTGGCCACCGCGCGGCTACCACCCCTGGCAGGCACCGCAAGAGGAGCTCTATCCGCACCAAGACGAGCCTCCGACTCCCATCGCGCACGCAGCTCTGCTTGTGAGTACAAAACCTTCGGCTGCCGAGTAGCCAGGACCGCCAATTGACGTGAACGCGAGGAACGTGATCCCTCAACTGTCGCTACTACGTCATGGCGACGTTTGGAAAACACGGTCAACAGACTCTCCGGTTGACCCTTTATCTGCCAAGATTCAAGGCCAATACCGGTCA
>DAHZQE010000085.1:0-3592 GCA_027409005.1 Ferrimicrobium sp.
GCCAGAGGCAGACCGAGCGATGTTCGAAGGGGGGATGGCGCTCGCTATGACTGCGGTTGTGGCCGCCACCGACAATGAGATTCGACAGCGACTCATCGCCTGCCCCTGCCGATAAGGTGATCATCTCCTCTATTCATCGATCGAAGATTGATAATGGAGTTCGATAGGACCCTGCGCCGCAGGCGCATGCATCGTTCGTTCACGGACGAACCTGTCAAAATCGAACAGGTTCTTGCGCTTTGTGAAGCCGCAATGAGGGCACCATCAGCAGGTTTCACCCAGGGTACCGAGCTTATCGTGGTCACGGATCCAGGACGAATAGGCAACATACTCGAACTCATCACAACCGAGGGCTGGCTGCGCAACTCGCCCACCCATAGCGGTCTCCTCAATACGCAAGCGCTCATATTCCCAATTGTCAACAAGCCGGCGTATCTAGCACGTTACGGAGAGCCAGATAAAGCCGATACCGGCATGGCTTTTGAAGATGCCTGGCCACAGCCGTATTGGACGGTGGACGCTAGCTTCGCTACGATGCAACTCCTGCTGAAGGTCGTCGATCTAGGTCTCGGTGCTACCTTCATGGGCATCTACCATGGTGCGGACCGGCTGCAGGATCTGTTGGCTCTGCCTCGTGGCCTCGAACCCTTGGGGATCGTCTGTATTGGACACCCAGCAAGCACGCTGGCAACAGGTTCGCCGAGTCGACGTAAGCGCAGAGGACCAGCCACGCTTATCCACCATGAGCACTGGTAACATGATGAAGGGAGGCTTTTAAAGTTCATGTCCAACTTCCGTAATCTGCTTGCGAACGCAAAGACACAAATCAATGAGCTTGAAGTCGCCGAGGTGCAGGCGCATTCGGATGTCGACTGGGTTTTTCTTGATGTTCGCGAACCAGAAGAGTTCGCTCAAGGGACCATCCCCGGCAGTGTCCTGCTCCCCCGAGGCAACCTTGAACTCCAAGTCGAGGGCATGATTCCCGACAAGCAAACCCCCGTCCTGGTCTACTGTGCAGCCGGTGTACGTAGCGCCTTCGCAGCGGCGACCCTTGGCCAGCTCGGTTATACCCAAGTAGCATCACTAATGGGAGGCTTCGCGGCCTGGAAGGAGCAAGGGGGTGTCTGGTCCGTCCCGAACCGCCTCGGCGACGATCAACGCCGTCGCTACCATCGCCACCTCCTCCTACCAGAGGTCGGCGAGGAGGGGCAACGCAGGTTACTCAACTCCAAAGTCCTCCTCCTTGGGGCAGGTGGACTCGGTTCTCCAGCTGCTCTCTACCTAGCAGCGGCAGGTATAGGCAGTCTTGGGATACTCGACATGGACGAAGTGGATCTCTCCAACCTCCAAAGACAGATCATCCACTCGACAGACGCGGTCGGTCAACGCAAAGTTGACTCCGCCAAATCAGCGATTAACGCACTAAATCCAGAGGTTGATGTGTTGACCTACGATTGTCGTCTCGACGAAACCAACGTGGCCACGATCATCGCTGACTTCGATCTTATCGTTGATGGCACCGACAACTTCAACACTCGCTACCTCATAAACGATGCAGCGACGGCAGCTCGTATTCCTGTAGTCCATGGATCGATATATCGATTTGAAGGTCTAGTCACCATCTTTGACCCGCCCAAGGGACCATGCTATCGATGTTTTCTCCCAGCACCTCCACCTCCTGAACTCGCACCATCCTGTGCGCAAGCTGGAGTCTTAGGAGTTCTGCCTGGCATTATTGGCTCGCTTCAGGCGATGGAAGCTATAAAGCTAATCCTTGGGATCGGCGAGACCCTCGTTGGACGCATCCTCACCTACGACGCGTTATCCGAGTCGTTCAGCACCTATAACCTTGAACGCAACCCCGGCTGTGAAACCTGTAGCGTTCAGACACACGACCTCGTCGATCACACTCACACCAGGACCGCCTGACCCTCTACGACACTCTAGGCATGGTTCGGATGCAAAAAGCGCGACCTCCCACAATACAAGTAGTATGACAAGGGTGAGCGCAAGACAAACCGATTCAGAGATCCCAATCGAACCCGTGTACTCTCCGGAGACAACCTCGGTCGACTATGCCAAAGACCTCGGTGATCCAGGCGTCTTCCCGTTCACCCGAGGCATCTACCCAGAGATGTACCGTCGGCGTAGCTGGACAATGCGCCAATACGCAGGCTTCGGGACCGCCGAGTCTACCAACGAACGTTTCCACTTTCTTCTAGCGAACGGTCAAACTGGCCTCTCATGCGCATTCGATCTTCCGACGCAGATGGGTTACGACGCAGACCATCCACGTGCCGATGGAGAGGTGGGTCGGGTTGGAGTTGCAATCTCGTCAGTTGAAGATATGCACCGACTGCTAAAAGGAATTCCGCTCGACCAAGTCACCACCTCGATGACCATCAATGCGACTGCGGCCACCCTATTGCTACTGTACCAACTAGTCGCCGAGGAGACCAATGTCGACCCATCCAAGATCGGTGGAACCATCCAGAACGACATTCTGAAGGAGTACGCCGCTCGCGGTACCTACATCTACCCACCACGTCCCAGTATGCGAATTATCACCGACATCTTCGCCTATTGCCAACGAGAGTTGCCTCATTTCAACACGATCTCAATCTCCGGATATCACATACGTGAAGCAGGTTCGACCGCCGCCCAAGAGCTCGCTTTCACCATCGCGAACGGCATTGCCTACGTCGAGGCTGCGCTCGCGGCTGGACTTGCCATCGATGACTTCGCACCCCGGCTTAGCTTCTTCTGGAACGCACACAACAACCTGTTCGAAGAGGTTGCCAAATTCAGAGCTGCCCGTCGAATATGGGCACATCTTATGAGAGATCGCTTTCATACCGATGATCCAAGATCACAACTCATGCGCTTTCACACCCAAACAGGTGGCTCAACCTTAACCGCCCAACAGCCAGAGGTAAATCTGGTCCGCGTATCTGTGCAAGCCTTGGCTGCAGCGCTCGGAGGGACACAATCGCTCCATACCAACGGCTACGATGAAGCGCTTGGCCTACCCACCGAGAAGGCAGCCAGGCTTGCCCTGCGCACTCAACAGGTTATTGCCTATGAAACTGGTGTAACCGACACAGTAGACCCGCTGGCCGGGTCCTACTATGTGGAATCCCTCACAACCGCAATAGAAGAGAAGGCTCAGCACTATCTTGACGAAATTGATGGACAGGGCGGTGCCGTCGCAGCCATAGAGCGTGGCTTCATTCAACAGGAGATAGAGCGCGCCGCTTACGCCTACACGAGGGCCGTTGACGCAGGAGAGAAGGTCATTGTCGGAGTAAACCGCTTCGTAGATGAACAGGAGATCAGCCCAGAGGTATTCCCAATCGACCCAGCCTTGCAACGTCAACAAGCCGATCGAGTACAGGAGTTAAGACGGCGGCGAGACCAGCACTCCGTAGACCTAGCACTCGCAGAACTTCGCACAGCCGCAGAAGGCACCGATAACGTCTGCTACCCGATGAAGCGCGCCCTAGCGGCGCGCGCGACTCTAGGCGAAGTCGCTGACACCCTTCGCGGCGTATTCGGTACCTACGCACCTACTTGATTCTATACTTTTCTATGC
>DAHZQE010000086.1:0-2724 GCA_027409005.1 Ferrimicrobium sp.
AAACATGAATGGCCAACCCGGGTTGACGAGCGCTCCATCGAGGAGCCGGAGAAGTGGGTTCAGAGCGCCTGCGTCCTCTGTAGCAATGGGTGCGGCCTCGACATCGGCGTCAAGGAAGGCAAAGTTGTAGGCGTGCGTGGCAGAGCAACGGATCGCGTCAACAAGGGTAGACTTGGGCCCAAAGGACTGTATGGCTGGGGCTCGATAAATCATCCTGATCGGCTCACTTACCCTATGGTGCGAAAGAATGGAAAGCTTGAGCGCGCGACATGGGACGAAGCCATGGACCTCATCGTGAGCAAGACCAAAGAGATCCGCCAGCAACTGACTGCGCACGGCATCGCTTTCTACACCTCTGGACAGCTTTTTCTTGAGGAGTACTATGCATTGGCCGTGATTGGGAAGGCAGGATTGAGTACGCTGCATATGTACGTCCGGCCCTGTGTGCGCGCTCAGTCGATAAAAAAAAGTGCTGACCTGGCTAGGGATGGCAACACACGCCTCTGTACAGCGACAGCTGCAGCATCTATGCGCGAGTCTTTCGGCTCGGATGGGCAGCCTGGCAGCTATACAGACATCGACTACACTGATTGCATCCTCATGGTAGGCCATAACATGGCAGCCACTCAGACGGTGCTGTGGTCTCGCATTCTTGACCGCCTCGCTGGTCCTTCCCCTCCAAAGCTGATTGCCATCGATCCGAGACTCTCAGACACCGCGAACGCAGCCACGATCCATCTAGCGCCGCGCATTGGGACGAACCTGGCGTTGCTGAACGGCATCCAGCACCTACTCTTTGCCAACGACTGGGTCGACAATGGGTTTGTCTCCAAGCACTGTGTTGGAGTGGAGGATCTGCGGTCGAAAGTGGAGATGTACAACCCGGGATACGTTGAGGAGATCACAGCCGTGCCCGCCGATCTCATCAGACAGGCGGCCGAAATCATCGGAAACAGCCCCACGCTTCTGTCAACATGCCTGCAAGGTGTATATCAGTCCAATCAGGCGACCGCAAGCGCTTGCCAGGTCAACAACATCAACTTACTTAGGGGCTGTATCGGAAAGCCTGGCTCGGGCTTGTACCAGATGAATGGACAGCCAACAGCGCAAAATAACCGCGAAGTGGGCTGCGACGGAGGTGAGCGTACTCTTGCACCCAGTTGACGGAGGGCTACTGACGAACGACTCTCAGAATACCCAGGTTTTCGCAACCCGAAGAATCCCAACCACATGCAAGAACTTGCCGACATATGGAATATCGAGTACCAGCGCGTTCCTCATTGGAGTCAACCAACACATGTCGAAAACATATTCAACTACATCGCTAATGGGTCAATTGAAATGCTGTGGGTTTCCGGCACCAACCCCATGGTCAGCCTGCCGCACCTGACAAGATCGCGGGAGATTCTTTCCAAGAAGGAGCTCTTTTTGGTTGTACAGGACATCTTCCCCACTGAGACTACGGCAATCGCTGATGTTGTCCTACCCGCGGCACAGTGGGGCGAGAAGCGAGGGGTTTTCACCAACGTTGATAGAACGGTGCATATCTCGCAGAAAGCAGTGGAGCCGCCTGGAGAAGCCAAGCCTGACTTCGAGATCTTCCTCGACTTTGGCAGGCGTATGGATTTCCGATGCAAAGACGGCTCTCCTCTCATGCCGTGGCAGACAGAAGAGGATGCTTTCAATGCCTGGAAGCGGCTGTCCGCCGGCCGCCCTTGTGATTATACAGGACTCTCGTACGAGAAGCTGACTGGCGGTAGTGGTATCCAGTGGCCCTGCAACAAAGAGCATCCCAGTGGCAAAGAGCGTCTGTTCGCCGACGGGAAGTTCTTCACCGATATTGAGCACTGCGAGAGTTACGGACATGATCTCGAGACCGGCGCACCGTACAGCAAGGCTGAGTACGAAGGCATGAATCCCGGTGGTAAGGCCATCCTGAAGGCTTGCCATTACATTCCTTTCGAGGAGCAGGTGAACGAGGACTACCCATTCCAAGTCGCCACGGGCAGACAAGTGTATCACTTCCACACTCGCACCAAGACTGGCCGATCGACGGCACTGCAGCAAGCAGATCCTGAACCTGTTGTCCGCATCAACGAAGAAGATGCTCGCCACTTGCAAATTACCGACGGCGACGAGGTCTTGTTGACCTCGCGCCGCGGTCAAGTCCAGATGAAAGCCTCCATCGGTCGCATCGCAAAGGGACAGGTCTTTCTGCCTTTCCACTTCGGATATTGGGATGCAACGGACGCCAGGGCGAGGGCAGCTAATGAGCTGACCACACACAACTGGGATCCGGTCTCAAAGCAACCCATGTTCAAGTCTGGCGCTGTACGAGTTGAGAAATGCTCGGCGCTCGGTGGAGAGAAGGGCACTATTTACGCTCGGGAAGCGCAGACGTCAACCATCGAGAAGGTAGAACGGACGAAGAAGGACGCTCGAACAGTCGAAGATTCACGACAGCGGCAGAGACATCTTGGGCTGTGGCTTGGGACCACTTACGAGTCAATGCGAACTCTGCAGGGCGCTTACAAGTCCCTCGTCGATCGCGTGATACCAGATCCTGAAGTCCACCACGGATTGCGCGTTATCCAGCGCATCCACGGCGATGCTATCAAGACCATCGAGCCTTTGACGAAGAAGTACGAGGCTGCCACCACCTATGGGCAAAAGAAAGGAAGCAGCGGTCTGGACCGTTCTACCGTGAGCCTCCGGATGCGGACA
>DAHZQE010000087.1:0-5590 GCA_027409005.1 Ferrimicrobium sp.
CGACCACCCGGAGATCGTTTTCTTCCGCCCTCGCGAGACATTGACGGGCTTGGCCGACGCCATCTTGGAGGCTCTTCAGCGCGGTGAAGACGGCCGAGGTCTGCTCCGGTTCGGCCGGGTCGAACGCGAACGCTTCCCGACAGGCGTTGGTCGCCGCGTTGATTTCGAAGAAGGGTTGTCGGATGGCTTGCGGTAGGCTGTGGAACACGCGTCCAAGCCGGAGGTAGGTGTTGAAGAGCCCAGCGGTCTGGCCGTCGAGGCGGTTGATGCGGGTGTGGGTGCTGTTGATGTGCGCCTCGCTCAGGATACGGATGGGCGTGCGAGGGTGGCGGCCGCCGTGGGAGTGAATTGACTCTTGGATGAGCTCACCGGCCTGCCCGCTGCTGGATGGCTGGGATGACGGCCTGGCAGCAGCGGGAGATGGGATGGAGCAACCCAGGAAACTCATGGCTCTTTCGTCAGAGTGTAAGTTTTGGGTGTTGAAGCGGTCGATCGTTTTGGGTAGGTTGCGTCCTGTCGCTTCTTGTTTGTGGTTTGTGTAGTGTGAAACGAAGAAGAGCGATGCTTGGGCTCCAGGAAGGGGGAATATGTGCTGCGTGCGGGCATAATGCCATTGCTGTGAGGAAGGCACTCTGGTGGCGCCGCAGTCACATTTGCGGGTGAATGTACTGGTGAATCGCCCATGAATGAGAGGGCGCGACAAGGCCATTGTGAGGAGCCTTGCTGCTCACAAAAGCGCGTTTTTTTTTCATTTTTTCGAATGTGCCAATCGAGGTGGGCAACTTGGGTTTTTGTGGAGTGTACTGCACTTAATATACTCTCAGAACAGCAGCTTTCCGTGCTCCAAGCACCCTGTCAAGCGTTCTACTATCGCGAATTCAGCTCTCTGCCTCATGGGTTGGTCAACACGACAGCTCCTGTAGCCTTACCCGCCCAACCCACTGAGACTTACTGCAAGAGATCCGGCCACCCCTCAAACGGATCCTCGTCCTCGTCCATCTCCACATCGCCAACTCTGTCCTCCGACTGCTCGGCGCCATACTCTTCATCCGCCAGAAAAATCTCCACCCAGTCCTGCCACCACTTGATCCGCTCCTGTGCACCCTCCTCCCATCCCAGTTCCGACTCCTCGGTCATGCTGTTCAGACACTGGACAGACTCCTGCAAGTCTCCCATCTCGAGCTCAAGCATGCTGTGCCCAGCCTCCCCTTCTTCAACCGCCAGCTCTGCGCTTCGTAACCAGTCCCCAGCGAACCTGTGATCGCCAGCCATGCCGCATTGCCTGACGAAGTCTAAGCTTCGCTGCGCAGACTTGGTGTTGCGGGCCAGATCGCGGATGGAGACAAGCTCGTGCGGAGCGATGGGATGGGTCGAGAGGATGTTGAAGGTTTTCCAGCAGTGCTTGACGTGCGGATGGCGAGTCAAAGGGATTCGAACGACTCTTGGAAAGTTGCGCCAGAGGATGCCGAGTTCGATATACTCCGTTGCCCAGTGGGCGGCTTGTGACTTCAGAACCTCGATCCTGGCCTTCAGGTTGTCCTCCAGCTCGCCGATGGTCTTAACTGTACGTGGCGCGAGTAGGAAGTGGTACTTGTCGAAGTCGGACAGGCCGTACGTGAGAGAGGCGAGACATAAGGGCCTGGCGAAAGTGTTGACGGGCGCTGTTGAGGGTGAAGGGCCGCCACTCGGGCTGGTAGAAGAACGGCAAGCAACCAGGTGATCACGGAGGTCATTTGGCGTTGCCATGGTGTGTGAGGACGGTCTTTGCGTCTTCCTGGTGGTGCTCGCACAAATCACTTTGGTTCTCTGGTACTCGATTCGATGTTCTTAAAGGTGGTGGAAGTAGAATCGAAAGCGAAGCAGAAGGGCTATAAATGCCTCTTTCTAGGTACAATGCCATTGCCGTGTGCGGTTTCCTGTGTTTTGGAAGCCTTCGCATTCGTAGAAGACCATCTTATCTGCCTCGCTCCTCGCGGTGGATGAAACAGTCGTGGAGATGGAGTGCAGGCCGCAAATATTGAAGCCGCAGCATGGTCACTAGATATGAATCAGGCACATCGCGAGGGCCATGTCAGTGGACGGGAGTGTGTGGCTTGCTCACTGTTGGGCTCGAAGAAGCAGCAGCATGGCCCAGCATAGATGTGAGTGACCTGCTTCGAAATGAAGCACATAATGTCGCTGGGAAAAATCCACCTACCTCTTCCCTCCTTCTCAGGATAGTCTGCCGGCGTTTACAGCGGCAACTCCGACTCCGACAACCATCTCCATCTCTCTGCTATCACCCTCGTGACCTCAGCTGCCTTCGTTTTTATCCTTCTGAAGACGATTCTACTCAATCTTGCTACCTCTTGGTCTCTGACTGAACGTCCCTCTCGAGCTTCAAACTTATCTTCACCACCTCTGACTCAATGACTGCAACAGACTGTTCCAAGCTATGCACCTTCGTATCCAGCTTGAGCATCGCATCGTCCGCATGTTTGGTAGCATTCTCTGCGGGTTCCCGCCAACACGAAGTCTCACTGATATCGGTGCCATATCCGTCTCAGAAATCTGGACATTGCTCGGCAGCTCTTTTTGTGAAGACGATGACGCGGATCGATGTGAGGATCTGAGAAGCCGTAGGAGTGTCACCGTTTCTCGGGAAGGCATCTTTGCAAGCCTTGATGTGCTCAACGTATGTGATGGGAGTGCGAAGCATCTGCTTGGAGAGATTCTGCCAGCGCTGACCGAGCTCAACATACTTTCAAGCTTGGCCTTTGGCGCCTGTGACGAGGGACCTGATCCTGCCTTGAATGTCGACTGGCTTGTCGGCGACGGTGCAGGGCACCTG
Organism: Ferrimicrobium sp.; assembly: GCA_027409005.1. Lineage (GTDB taxonomy): Bacteria > Actinomycetota > Acidimicrobiia > Acidimicrobiales > Acidimicrobiaceae > Ferrimicrobium. Next base: position 2,831 of record DAHZQE010000087.1, read on the forward strand.
ACTAGGCGTGGTGATTTGACAGTATCGCACAAACTCTGATAGGCCTTGGGAGAATCATCGTCCGAATCCACTTGGTTCAAAATGCGAGAGCGTTCAACTTGTAAATGGGGAGCGGAATTTAGTGACGGCGTACTTGTTGGGGTCAGTTCTGGTCGATGCCAGGCGTGATGAGCGACGACATATGAGCGCCGAAGCGTCTGCGAGGACAACAGAAAGACAATAACATAGCTGGCCAATTTTTTCGCTCCACGCTCCTTGTCACATGCTCCCGCCTCGAGCAGGACCGGCAGTCTGATTCATGGCATTGCCGTTGACGTGATCTTCCGCATAAGGCTGTCGGAGGTCTGATCCATGAAGAGATGATTAAGGCTGAGTGTATCGTCTGAGCTAGCGAGGCCTGACATCAATGGGACATGGTGCATTGTAGCGCGGCATCGATCGGTCTCATCAAGAAGTTCTCCACGTGGCGATTCTCGTGAGTCATCGACGTCTAGGAGCGGCCGATAGCCTAAAGTCCGAAGCGCCGGCCTGCTGTAACGAGCGAGGAAAGTCTGCAGGTAGTCAGCATAACAACATCGAAGTCATGAACAACGCCAACGGCTCTCGCTGGAAGCAGTTCCTTCGGCGCGATCTGTGATGGCACACGCCCTCTTGGAATGGAGCACGCATTGTTGTAAGAGCAAGAACAAATACCTACAGTAACGACCCAACTCGCACAATGTACGACTGCGCAAGTGATGCGATGTCTCAGGGCCGAAGGCGAACAAGTAAGGCTTTGATAAAAAGTGTGGCATACTGTCGACGCCACAATTCGCTCCTATATGCCATCATTCAGTGATCTAGAACAACAATCATCGTGCCTTGACGCTTTGACTGCCTGATCGAGGCACGCAGTCCCACTCCCAGACCTTACCGAGCTCATCGCCAGTATACACTGCGGCTGGCATGGGCAGGATGGCGGTGATCGCAGCCACAGTATTCCCACCATCTTCTCGTCTGCCATCCACGTGATTGAGCCGTTTGAGTAGCTGCAGATGCCAACCACCGTCATCCAGTGTTGTGAGAGCCCAGACGTTCGCCACGCCATTGGCGTGTCCAGTCAAGATCAGCTCTCGTTCAACATATTCGTTGCCGGCCCCTTCGTAAAATGCACAGCATGTGATCTCTTCCGTCTCGGCTTCGCCAATTTTTTGCTGGACCAAGAGGTGGCCGTTGATGGTGTACAGCGACAGCCGTGGGCCATGACAGATTGCAACATGGCCGGTGAGGTTGCTTATCTTGGCGGATTGCACAATTGGACCACCCGGAGGAAGCAAAACGCGGATGCAATTTAGCCTGTTGAGGCCCCAAAGCAACGCATGCCCATCCGATGAGACAGACAGCAAGGTGCTGAAGACCCTGCTCGCCGACAAGATCGTGATGGCTTTGCGATGCCCGAAGAGGTATGACCTCATCTGAAAATCAACAAGATCTTTAGTAGCGTTGACGGCCCACACGCCAATGGTGCAATCAGCGCCCCCAGTGACCAGAGTCTTGCTGTCCGCGAGCACTGCTGCAGAGATCGGACCAATGTGCATGTTCTCGTTGAGACCCACCAAGCGCTTGGTGTTGGAAGAAAAGGATCGGATGCTGTTGTCGGCGAAGTTCCACTGAACGTATCTGTCGTACCTTGGCGCAAGCTCTAACCGCGCTGGTCCAGCACAGAGCAGCTTGCCAAGTGGCTCTGCGAATGTGAGATTGCAGACCTTCTCGTTGCTTTCGAACAAAGGATCTGGAAGTCTGACGAGATACTCCGCTTGGATATCGAGACGCTGAAGAGCGCTTCGCCCCACTTCCCGAGCAGGATGCGGCTTTGAGAACACTTGGTAAGGCGTCTGGCCAAAGTTGTTGATGATGCCGATGCTTGCAAGTCGCTCGACTGGGTCGTCAATGGCATCGAGATCGCGAGCGCCTTGGTAGGAGAGATGGTTGAAGACATTCGCGGCAGCCACCGCAGCTTCGCCTCTCTGCTTGTACCCGAAAACAAGGTCGATCCAGGCATGGAGCTTCCAGCTGACATACGGGCTTTCCAAGGCTTCGCGGTGCTTCGCGATGAATATCTCAGGATCTCCCTTTGCCCAAGGCGGAAGCTGCACATGATCGACTGCAAGACCATCGCTCTGCTTGACCCCAAAGTCGTACTTGTTGATGTTCACGAATGCTTCGGGTAGGTAGAAGAACTCAGGGGTCAGCTCGCGCACATCAGTCATGTTCTCCTGAGAGGCAGAAAGCCAGGCCTTGCCGATAGAGTCAAAGAGTCGGTCGGCGTGATCGAAGCTCCCACCCTGCAACAGCAAGTACGACTGCACAAAGGGCTGCAACCGTATCAGATACGACGAAACGATCATAGCAGATGAGTAGTGCGTCCCATAGTGGAAGGGCGGTGCGGTATCGTCCCCCATGTCGGCAAATTGTTTGTAACGTTCACGAAATTCCGCTTCCCTCGCTGGCGTCTGGCATCCCATTGGCTTGGTCAGATCCCGGAAGACCTTTGGATCTCGCAGGGTCAATTCTTCACTGGTCCAGTCGGCGATCACCCAAGGGAAGACGGGATACTGAGTGAGGTCGTTAAACGTCCTTCCAGCCATGGTGTTGATCAGCATCAGATACTGAAAGTTCGACATTTCCCCCTTCACCCATTTCTTCGTGGCTGCGTACGTTGGTGCATTGTTGAAGGCGGCAACGAAGCGAGTACCAAGCGACTGCGGCACTTCCTCTGGG
>DAHZQE010000485.1:0-6685 GCA_027409005.1 Ferrimicrobium sp.
TTAGCTTAGAGATAGCAGTGGCGTGCCCCGTCTCGCTGGGGCGCGAAACGATGACCACCCTGCGAGAGCGGATCGTTGAGCCCATAACGACCAGCTCTCGCACCACGATCGTCTGGGTGCCGCAACCAGCCCAGTTCCACAGGTATGCATGGCACCCACATTCGCCATCAGCAACTACGTCGGCGTCTACTCATCGTTCCCGCAGACGACCTATCCCGGGCGACTCTTCGGCTAGATGGCGATCCGCTCACCCACAACTGGCGCCATCTGATTATCGGCTGCTAGGCACACAGTTCGACGATCGTCGTCGGGTTAACGCATGGGTTAATCCGCACGAGGCGTTCTCAATGCTGGAACCAGCGCCGTCTACCAGAATCCAACTCCGGCCGCGTATCCTATCGATAATGACCCTTGGAATCTAGCCCTTAATCTAGCGATAGAACTAAATGGTTCGATCAACTCGTACCCACCAGCCCTTCAATGGTGCCGATGCCTGCGTCGGTGATCCATTCGCCTCTGGCACTATCTCTGGCACTATCTCTGGCACCCAACCCGACCAATTTGGCCCTCTCGTCGAGCTGCCGAGCACAGCCACCAGACCACTCACACTCGCAGATGGGTCCGAGTACGGGTTCTTAGAAGATGGTGACAGCATCACAATCCGAGCAAGCGCTCCATCGATGAACGGAGGTCAGCAACATCTTGGTGAGGTGCGCGCTACTACCACAGGCTCGAACTAGTCCTGCCTCAGCCCCCGGAAGCCATTGGTGAACGTGAGACCTAGGCTAGAGAACCATGGAACGAAGCTCAAGGCTTTTAATCAACACCGGCGAGGGCAAGGGCAAGTCATCGGCAGCCTTTGGCGTCATGAGCAGAGGATGGGCTCGCGGATGGCGAGTGGTTGTCATCCAGTTCGTCAAGGGGGGCAAGTGGAAGACGGGAGAACGCAAACTCGCCGATCAGCTCGAGATCGAGTTCCATACCCTCGGAGATGGTTTTACCTGGGAATCTGATGACTTGACCACTACCGCTCATCTCGGCCAAGAAGCCTGGGACCTAGCCAAAGCCAAGATCGACTCCAACGACTACGATCTCGTCATTCTCGACGAACTCACCTACGCCATCACCTATGGCTGGATCGAGGAGACTACGGTTGTTGAGACTCTGCGAACACGGCCCGCACGCACCAACATCGTCATCACTGGCCGTGGCGCAACCGAAGGGCTTATTGAGATAGCTGACACCGTGACCGAGATGCGTAAGGTCAAGCACGCCTACGATCAGGGAATCAAGGCCAAGAAGGGAATCGAGTACTGAGTACCCGTGGGCTCATTATCGCCGGCACTGCCTCAGGTGTAGGCAAGACCTCTGTCACTCTCGGACTCTTAGCTGCCCTCGGCGAACGAGTTCGCATAGGCTCAGCTAAGGTTGGCCCCGACTACATCGATCCGCATCTGCATGCGTTCGCCACCAAGCGAGCGAGCTACAACCTAGACCCGGTGCTGACTGGACCCTCAGGCGTGAAGGCTAGTCTCGCACGAGCCGCACGCCAGGTGGACCTCGTAGTAGTCGAGGGGGTTATGGGCCTCTTTGACGGGACGGACCTGCCCAGCGTTGATGGTACGCCTGCCCAGCCATCTCTAGGATCGACAGCACAGGTGGCCCAACTCACCGGCCTACCAGTCGTTCTGGTTATGGACTGTGCCCATCTTTCGCAGTCTGCCGCAGCCGTTGCGCTTGGCTATCGTTCACTCGATCCCGACGTCCATGTCGTAGGGATCATTCTCAATCACCTCAAAAGCGCAGCGCACGAAGCATTCGTCCGCGAAGCAATGGCCGCCATCGGCGTCGAAGTACTTGGCGTCATTCCGCACGGCGGACTGCCTACGCGAGACTCGCGTCATCTCGGACTCTTGACTGCCGAGGAGGCGCCGACTAGTACACGTGAATGGATCACAGCCTTGGGCTCAGCGATCCGTACCCATCTTGAACTCGAACGCATCATCTCCCTAGCTGAACGTATCGACATCGACGTTGCCGACACCGGAGAAGCAGCAACCGTCGCCGGGCACCCGATCATCGCCTACTCCAAGGGGCCTGCTGCCAGTTTTATCTATCCTGAAAACCTTGAGCTTCTTCGCGAAGCCGGAGGTGATACCGTCGGCTTTGATCCACGCTACGATTCAATTCCAGCAGAGGCGGGGCTGATTTGGCTCCACGGCGGATATCCAGAGAACTACCGCGAAGAGATAGCCAGCAACCAACCCCTACTTGATACACTCCGTAAATCCGTGGCGATGCAACGACCATTGGTCGCCGAATGTGGCGGACACCTCCTGTTGGGCGACAGACTCGAAGACAGCCAGATGGCCGGCATTCTCCCCTTTAACTCGACTATCTCACCTCGACTTACGCTTGGTTACCGAAACGCGCGATCTACCACTTCAACATCCCTCCTCCTATCCGACCGCCGGACAATCCCAGCTCATGAGTTCCATTACGCTACCTCTACACCCCAAGGAGACGGGATAGATCTGCAGACCGCGCGCGCACGATGGAGGGCAGGTTACGCTAGCTGTTCGCTGCTCTCGTCGTACCTCCATTGGCATCTTGGGGCCGACCCTGGACTCGCCTTCGCTCTAGTGTCGGCAGCCTCGTCTACGGGCTACTCGTGCGAGTAGGATGACCTCATGGAGCACATAAGTTTTGTTGGGGCAGGTCCAGGCGCGCCGGATCTTATCACTCTTCGTGGCCAAGCACGGCTACGCGAAGCCGACATCGTCATTTGGGCGTCCTCACTGATCCCAGAGGAGATGTTGGGCTGGACAGATGACAAAGCTGTGCTGATGGACTCTGCAGAGATGACTCTCGAGGATGTCTTGCTAGTTTTCGAGAACAATCCTGGGGCCCGAATCGTTCGTCTGCACTCTGGAGATCCGTCAGTCTATGGTGCGATCCAAGAACAGATCAGCTGGTGCGAAGCCCATGACCGTCCATTCGAAATTGTGCCTGGAGTCACCTCCATATCGGCAGCCGCCGCCGCTGTAGGCCGTGAACTAACGATACCGGAGGTTGCCCAATCTATAGTAACCACTCGGGTAGCCAGGCGGACCTCGGCATCGATGCCAAAAGGCGAATCGCTCGCCGGCTATGCGCAATTGGGGGGTACCATCGCCGTTCTGCTATCCGGCGCGCATCCACAACGGATCGTCGATGAGCTCCTCTCTGAGGGATCAAAATTTAGCGCCAGTACGCCAGCAGCCGTAGTAGTCCGCGCCTCCTGGCCCGATGAGCAGGTGGCACTGACTACCGTCGGCGAACTAGTATCAACGATCTCCGATCTCGGTGCGAAAAGAACTCTTTTAGTGCTGATAGGAGAGGTTCTCACCACGACCGACATACGGCGATCGCACCTTTACTCTCCTAGCTTCTCGCATCGCTTCCGATCGCGATCGGAGCCTGGCACCACCTCCGGGCGAGCCAAGCGACGCGCTAATCGAACGGTGCACTGACGTGACCGAACGACTACGTTCGGGGTATACCACCGGCGCCTGCGCTGCTGGTGCTGCTAAAGCTGCGATCATCGGTCACATCAATGGTCAAATGCCAGAATCTGTCGAGATCACCCTTCCCAAGGGTCAACGGGTTGTCTTCCCGGTCTGCCAAGACGAACTTGGACGGGCGGTGGTGATCAAAGACGCTGGTGATGACCCAGACTGCACCGACGGAGCTCATGTCACGGCGTCCGTAAGTCTGATCGACGGCGACGAGGTTCGCATCTCCGGCGGAGAGGGGGTAGGCGTCGTCACGAAAGCGGGGCTCGGCCTTACTGTAGGCCATGCTGCGATCAACCCGGTTCCTCGCCGGATGATCACCGATGCTATTCGCGAGGTGACTGACCACGGAGTTGAGGTCATCATCTCAGTCCCCGGCGGAGAGGAGATGGCACGAGCTACCACAAACGATCGTCTTGGGATCCTCGGAGGTATCTCCATTCTTGGTACAACTGGGATCGTCAAGCCGTTCTCCACCGCCGCCTACCGCGCCAGCATTGTTCAACAGATCGATGTTGCCGCCGCCAACGGGCAACGCCATCTCGTTCTCGTCACCGGCTCTCGCACCGAAACTGCCGCAATCGGGCTCTTTCCCAACCTCGACCCAGTCGCCATTGTGGAGGTGGGAGACTACACCGGGGTCGCAATCAAACGCGCCGCGTCACATCAGCCTGATGTCATCACCTGGATAGGCATGGTCGGAAAGGTAGCCAAACTAGCGCAAGGACTCCTGATGACCCATTTTCATCGAGCTAACGTCGACACCGAACTTCTTGCCGACGTTGCCCGCTCGGTTGGATCTAACGAGAGCCTGGTGCTTGAGGCTACAGCCACCACCACTGCTCGCCACTTCTACGAGAGCTGCCGGAGCGAAGGAGATCTACGCCCCCTAGTTGAGTTGACGCGCCTGGCTACCACCACCTGTTTTGAGGCGGTGGGGCATAGGGTACCTGTAGAGGTTTTCATGGTCGACTTTGATTCACTCCAGGTAATCGCCGACCATAGACTGACACCGTGATCACAATTATCGGCTGGCTAGGCAACCGCGAGGAGTCGCTGACTGGCGAACAGCTCCTAGCCCTTGCCAAATCTCGCACCATCTTCGCGCGGCCACAGCTTCACGACACACTCCACAGACTATCTCCGTCATCGAACATCATAGATTTCCGCTCTCCATTTCGCACGACAATCGATGTCATCGGAGCGTACGAAGAGGACTGCACCGTCATCGCCAGCGGAGATCCGAACTTCTTTGGAATCACCAAGACACTCCTGCGTGCACACCCAGATCGCAACTTCCAAGTCCTGCCAGCTCCGAGCTCGATAGCCATCTTGGCCGCTCGACTTGGACGCCCATGGGATGATCTAAGCGTTATCTCTCTCGTAGGGAGAGACAGTGACGCAGCCTTCCTCCGGGCTCGACTCCGACTCGCCGAGCGCCAAGCCGGGGCGGTCGCTCTCCTTGTACCTCCAAACACCTCGATCACTGGCCTCGTTGAGCATTTGGCAAACCTTCACAATGAGGTCAGAATCGTCGTCGCCACCGACCTTTCAACCGCCGAGGAGTCGATTACCTCAATGAGGCTAGACGAAGCGACCAGCTGGAGGTCATCATCGCCAGCGGTGGTATTAGTAGAGGTCGGCACGACACCAACCTCGCCGACCATCGACTTCAATAGACACTCGGCCAGCCTCTTCCGCGATGGCCAACTCTTAACCGACGGTACTAACTTCACCAAGCTCGAGCTGAGAATGTCGGCAATTGCCCGTCTCAATCCAGACCAGCTGCCGCTCGGGGCCCGAGTCATGGAGGTTGGAGCGGGTAGTGGCATGATTGGGCTCACTCTCTTGTATCTTCGCCCCGACATCGAACTAACTCAACTCGAACCCCGACACGAGAGAGCAACCATGGCTCGTGCCAACGCGGAGACGCTAGGCTATCGAACCACAGTGTCCGAGCAGCCAGTAGAAACTATCTCAACGAACTTTGACGCCGCCATCGTCGGTGGAGGCGGACTTTCAGCGTTGACTCATACCCTAGATCTAATTGATCCATCAGCGCCAGTGGTCGCGACCTACGCTGACCTCAGTCGTGCAGCATTCGCAGAGCGGCTGTTAGGCAATCTCTCTCTAATTCAAGTAGCCCACGGGAGATCCCTTGGTGGAGATGGGGTCCGGTTGGTTCCACAAACCCCGATCTACCTCGTGTGGCGTTAATGACATCCACTCAGTTCACAAACGGCATCGTGCTGTCTTTAGCTACACCACCATATGGTCTCGCAGCCCAGCTCGGCTTTCGCGAGATCGCTTTTGCCAAGTTCGGAGATCTAGTTGACGCCCTGACTCACCATCGGGCGGTGGTCATTATTGCCGCCTACCCCATCGTGGTGCGAGCACTTGCCCAAACTCTTTCAACTAAGGGTGATGATCCCGCAGTCGTCGCCATCGACGAGAGCACCAGCTTTGTAACCGTCCTTGCCGGCGCCCATCACGGAGGTGAGCCACTAGCGCGACAGGTGGCAGATTACCTTGGCGCGACACCGGTAATCACCACCGCCTCCTCGGCACTAGACACAATCGCACTCGATCAGACACCGCAGCTCTGTTTTGGACAGATGAACGCTGGCATACAGGCGCGAGTTAACCGCGGAGATGGGATCTCCCTCGTCAACCCCACCGATCTTGTCCTCTCCGACGCCATCATGAATTTGGCTCATGATGGCTCGAGTCCCGTCAAACTCGTGATCAGCGATCGCCTCGCCGATGAGCAGCTAGGTGATGTACGGGGCAGCGTAAAGACGCTGACGATTGGAGTTGGCTGCTCAAGCGATGCTACTGCTGATGAAGTCAACGAACTCATCAACACGGTAGTTCATTCTGCCGGCCTCGATATCGCAGCGATCGACCGCATCGCGACCATCGACCGACGACTTGATCATCCGGCCCTGCGCGGTCTTCATCGTGAACTCGTCGGTTATGGTGCGGCACAGCTGGATGTTATGACGACCCCGAGCCCATCGACGATCGTACATCAATCAGTCGGTACCCATTCGGTCGCTGAAGCCGCAGCTCTCCTAGCAAGTGGAGAAGGGGGAAGCCTCGTCGTCAACAAGGTGAAGACTGCTCGGGTA
>DAHZQE010000093.1:0-12956 GCA_027409005.1 Ferrimicrobium sp.
GTTAGACAGAAGATCTCCATGTTTTGCGATGTTCCCGAGCGCGGCGTCGTAACCGCCATCGATACCATCAAAAAATGAATCCGCCATCATCGGCGTTACCTCTTCGGCTGAGATCCATTCAATTGCCACTTTCGCGTCATGATGAAGACCACCGTGGCGAAGTGCCTCAACCACGGAGAGATAGGCGTCAGCATGGTCAACGTATTTACCGATGATACCGATTCGCACCTCGCGGAGTGGGGACGCCGCCCGGCGCGCGAGATCTCTCCACTCTCCAAGCTCAGGTTCCTCGGGGCCGCCTAGGCGAAGTAACTCGACAAGATAGTCATCGAGTTCTTGGTCGTGCAAGACTAAGGGGACGGCGAGCAAGTTATCGGTATCTATGGCGGTTACGACGCCGCGCTCGGGAACATCGCAAAACATGGAGATCTTCTGTCTAACCGAAGCGGACATCGGTCGATCGGAGCGGCACACGATAATGTCTGGCTGGATTCCGCGAGAGCGTAGTTCGGCGACCGAATGCTGGGTCGGCTTTGTCTTTTCCTCCTGCGACGGGCCGATATGGGGTACCAAAGTTAGATGAACGAAACAAGCATGGTCGCGTCCGATCTCGTTGCGGAGCTGTCGAATCGCCTCGAGAAATGGCAAAATTTCTATGTCGCCGACGGTGCCACCGATCTCGGTTATCACCACATCGGTATCGTCGGTGGCGAGTGCTCGGATACGGGTTTTGATCTCGTCGGTGATGTGCGGGATAACCTGTACCGTCTTGCCTAGATAATCACCGTGGCGCTCTCGCTCAATCACCGTTTTGTAGATTGCGCCAGTTGTGACGGAGGACCCTCGACGAAGTTGAATATCGACAAAACGCTCATAATGACCTAGATCGAGGTCGGTCTCCGCTCCGTCTGCAGTGACGAAAACTTCTCCATGCTCGAATGGGTTCATAGTGCCAGGATCAACGTTGATGTAGGGGTCAAGCTTTTGCATCGTGACTCGAAGTCCCCGTGCCTTCAAAAGGCGACCGATCGACGATGCAGTAATGCCCTTCCCTAACGAGCTTGCAACGCCGCCCGTGACAAAAATATGCTTAGTCAACCCCGCGCTCCCTTCCGATTCAGTATACGTCACTTCGGTCGGCGAATCGTGCGATTAGATCTTTCGCATGTTCTTGAGCTTGGGGCGAGTCAGCGTGGCCCGAGAGCATGCGGGCGATCTCGCGCACGCGCTCGGACCCGGTCACAACCTGGAGTGATGTAGCAACCTGATCGGTTGTGGTCGATTTTGTGACCACGACATGCTGATCTGCAGCTGCGGCAATCTGAGCTAGGTGTGTCACTACCAGCACTTGATGACGGCCCGCCATAGAGCGGAGAACCTCAGCTATGCGTAGCCCTGTGGAACCGCCGATGCCAGCATCGATCTCGTCGAAGATAAGCGTCGGAGTTGATGCTCCTGCCACCCTAGCGATAGCAAGCATCAGACGCGAAAGTTCACCGCCCGATGCCACCTTCCCAAGCGGCATAGGAGGAATACCGGGGTTCGCGGTAAAGAGGAAAGTTGGAACTATTCGGTCGGGATCATCAAAAGTAATCCTGCACTGAGCACCGACGAGGGCCACCTCGGTCAGCATCGCCTCAACCTTACCAACTAAGTCCTCTGCGGCTCGATGGCGTGCGCTGCGAAGGTCATGAAGCGCCACCTCAATCTGTGGAGCCAAGGAGGTGAGTTTGGCTATGATTTCGGCCTCGGAACTTTCGGAATCCTCTAAGTCAGAACGTTCTAGCTCAAGGCTGGACTGTGTCTGTAGCACGTCGTGGAGAGTGCCACCAAAACGTCGCTTCATCGCCACCAATACACCAAGTCTGTCTTCGAGTTCAGCCAGCGCTTGCGGATCCTCGACCTCGTTCTCCAACGCAATCCGACTGTCATGGGCCAGGTCATCGAGTTCATCCATCAGCGCCACAAGTCGGTTGCTGAACTCTGGCATAAGCTCCTTGGCCTGTGAGTTGAGTTTGCCGACCTCATCGGTAATCCCGGCCTCTCCGACAAGTAGATCGTGGAGGGCGGATAAGAACTGCTGACGATCACGCGTCAATGCAAGGCGTGCAATCCGTTCCTCAATTTTCTCATCCTCCTCCGGATCCTCAAGCTTGGCATCGCGGAGTACTCCAAGTTCGTAGTTGACGAACTCAAGCCGACGCATGCGGTCGTTGCCACGGGTGCGTAACTCGGCGAGCTCCGCCTCAAGCCTTGTGGCCTCTGCCCGCAATTCACGAAGCAGGCTATCGTCGATTGAGCCGAATTTATCTAGGATGAGAAGCTGCGCCGACGGTTGAGTGAGCGTGGCCGCAAGATGCTGCCCAAAGATCTCAACCTCGTGGGCGGTTCGCTCACTGAGTTCAGCAAGCGTTACCGCCTCTCTGTCTATACGCACCTGATTTCTGCCTGTGTTGGTAAGTTCTCGGCGTAGCAGCACCTGTGTACCGTCTGGGTCAAGTTGAGCTGCTACCCGTGCTCTGTCGCCGTGGGGGCCGATCAGTTCCGGGGAGCCGCGTGCACCAAGGAGAAGGCCGAGCGCGGTTGTCAGTAGGGTTTTACCTGCCCCTGTCTCGCCCGTGATTACCACCAATCCAGTCTGAAACTCTAGTTCGGCATATTCAATCACACCCAGATTCTCGACGATCAGCGATTCAAGCACCGTAGGTCTCTCCAGCGCTACTCTGAGGTTCGTTTAGTCGGAACTTTCGTTTAACGATGTCGTAGAAGGGTACGTCAGCAACTCGGATAAGACGCACAGGTTTGGGGTGTGCGCTAATCGTGACTGAGTCCGGCGGCATCAATGAATGGACCACCTGACCATCTACCATCACAGATGCGTTGGGCCCACGATCAAGATGAAAGCCAACTTCCTGGTCAATAGCAAGTACAAGCGAACGGTCAAAGAGCATGTGGGGAGATAGTGGAGTCAATATGATGGCCTGTAATTGTGGAGCAACAATCGGGCCGCGTGCCGACAGATTGTAGGCAGTAGACCCCGTCGGTGTTGCGATGATGAGACCGTCAGCCTCGTAGCGCAGAAAACGTTGACCACCCAGACTCACATCTCCACGTATCACATGTCCAGAGACTTGCCGCTCCACCACGACTTCGTTGAATGCGATGACGCTCTGAATCCCATCTCCCACCTGAAATCGAGCCACAAGCGCTAGCCGTTCCTCAACGCTGAACTCCCCGGCGAGGATGGAACCAAGAGCTGTGATCATATCGGCAGGTTCGACTTCGGTAAGGTAACCTAGCTGGCCCAGGTTGACCCCGAGTGCAGGAACGCCTTGGCGATGTGCAGATGCCATCGCGCGCAGCATCGTTCCGTCGCCCCCGAGGCAGACGACCGCATCAACGACGGGGTCGTCGGGGCCCGCCTGCCAGTGGTGCTCGCCAGTCCAAATAGAGGTCGATTTCTCCTCCGCCAGGAGTTGAACACTCTGGCAACCATTGGCCTCCAGATAACTCTTTGCCTCGAGGAAGAGAGTGGTACTCTCGGAATGGGCGGGGTGTAGCACAAATCCCAAGGTCATCATTACAACGAGAGCCTAGTTCGTTCCCAGCACATCGGCGATAAGATGCTTGTAAGATGAATCTTGTTTAGAGATTGAATATCTAGAAGCTGGGAAAAGATGGACAAAATATTCCTGATTGCCCTTCGACCCCTTTCTCCTCGATCGCACTAGCTGTTGAGGAAAAAGTCCATGGTCTGCAAGGTCGTCGAGAACAGTCTCTAACACGCCTGCATGGAGGTCAGCGTCTCGAATCACCCCTCTGTGTCTAGATGCCACCTCTCGATCCACCTCGAACTGCGGCTTGATGAGAAGCAAGAGTTGCGTCTCCGCCCCTGAAAGTAACCGCAAACTTGTCGCAATTTTAGTCACTGAGATGAAGGAGACATCGACCGTCACCAGATCGGGTGGATTTGAGAGTGGCCATAGGAACCCTCGAATATCAGTCTGCTCGTGGACGGAGACACGAGCATCCTTGCGTAGTTGCGCGTCGAGCTGTCCAGTACCAACATCGACGGCGATCACGGATCTTGCGCCCCTATCGAGCAGAGCTTTAACAAAGCCCCCTGTGGAGGATCCGACATCGAGGCAGGTCATGTCTGCTGGTCTGATGTCGCAGTCGCTCAGCGCTCCATCGAGTTTGTCATAGCCGCGCGGGCGCCAGTCTCGCGTTCTTAGGAGCTCGATCGCATCGGTGTTGGCAACGAGACGTGCGGGCTTGACGGCCAAAGAACCGTTTACGAGCACTTGTTGATCATCAATCAGGAGTTCAGCTTGAGCTCGAGATCGCACTAGGCCCCGCTTTTGCATGGCGATATCTAGGCGTTGTCTAACCACGAGACTCAGCTCCTGGAATGAGTCGCCGGCAACGCCCTCGTGACTGGTTGAGGCGATCGTCCATAGTCCGAGTGTAACCGACAATCGAGTGGAGTTATTCAGCCGCAGATCTACGTTCGAATCGAGTAGATTAGCCAGAAAGGGGGGCTCTCATATGGCATCATATAGATACGTTCAGGTTCATAGCGACCGTGATTTTACGGTCATCACTATGGACAGACCAGCTAAGAGGAACGCACTCTCGCTAGCACACATGGAGGAGCTGTTAGATGCGTTCACTGAGGCCGGCAAGTCGGAGGTCCGAGGCATAATCCTGGCGGCGAATGGACCTGTTTTCTCCGCGGGCCACGACTTCTCCGAGATGGCAGGACAGGACTATGCCTACATGGATCGACTACTTCATACCTGCACCCGCCTCATGCTCACGATCGCCGACCTAGCGCAACCGGTGATAGCCCGTGTCAATGGGCTCGCGACCGCGGCTGGGGCTCAGCTAGTTGCCAGCTGCGACTTAGCCGTGGCTTCATCCAGCGCAGGCTTTGCAGCACCAGGTGGTAAGGGTGGATGGTTTTGCCACACTCCTATGGTTGCCATCGGCCATTCAATCGGGCGCAAACGCGCAGCAGAGATGGCCATGACGGGTGACACCATCGACGCTTTTACCGCGCTCTCTTGGGGTTTGATTAATCGAGTGGTAGAGCAAGATCAACTAGATGAGGCGACTATGGACCTGCTTGAACGCGCAACGCGCGGTTCGCGCTACTCCAAGGCACTTGGGAAGCACTCCCTCTATAACCAGTTGGATCTTCCGATTGCCGATGCGTACTCGGTTGCGATTGCCGCCATGGCGGGTGCCTCGCAGACCCACGATGCTCAAGAAGGGATGGCGGCTTTCCTGGGAAAACGGGCTCCGGAGTGGACAGACCACTAGCTGGCTCTACATCGCTGGGCCTGCTGGCTTGTAATACCTATAAGGCTCGCCCCCACTACCGAATGCGACGATAAGTGTGATTGTCGAGTCGCGATCCACGGCGAGTAGATAGCAACCGGTCCCGTGTTCATCGATCGTTCTCTATAGTCAAGCCCTGGCGAGTGCACCTCTGTGTTCATCGACGCCGTATCGGTCGAAATCTAAATATACAGTGTGTAAAACGGCATCGCAAGCCTGGCGAACTTCTATTTTTGAGTGCATCGGTCGCTGATCTTCCTGGAGTTGAAGGCGCTCCTGACTCAGACGCGGTCCAGGTTCAGTATTGACTAATAGCTGATTATCGTGGTTGTCGTGATGAACACCCCAGCCAGATACCGAAGCCTACGTCAGAGGCTCACTGATCTAGACCTAAAAATCATCGCGATGATGGCCAATAGCCACGACAGCTGGCCACCTCTCGATCAGTTGGCCACCTATCTGGCCAACTACGCGCCACATCTCTACGCGTTGGGATTTATCGGAGCATGGTACGCGCTCGATCCAGATGACGTGGAGAGTCGCTCTATGATTGTGCGTTCGGTAATCGCTGGAGGCACGGCTGTATTGACCGCCAGAGTTATCTCTCAGCTAGTACCACGCACCCGCCCATTCGCGGTCTCGGATGTGTCTATCACCGGTCTAATTGACCACCGGCCATCTCACTCATTCCCCTCTACTCACTCCGCAGGCGCTACCGCCTTTGTCGTCGGGCTAGGCTCCAAACCTGCTGGATTGTCATCTATATTTCGTCCGCTTACCTTGGGTGTCCTGGGTTCAAGGATCTATTCGGGCGTGCACTGGCCCACAGATGTAGGAGCTGGCGCCCTCGTAGGCGCTGGCATCGGATATGTTGCCAAGGCCGATATCCTCCGTCGGAGGCAGTATCAACTGACGGAACTTATTATTGGCCTCACGCCGATGCTTCGGTGATACCTTTAACTAAGAGCTCACTAAGAGCAGATCACTCCGGTCAGCCTTCACGTTGAGCTATCTCTCGCAGGAGCAACGATCGCCCTCTCATGACGGCTAAGGCGGCGAAGATGACCAAGATCGCTGCAAACCGCCAAGCGCTCGGATACCCTAGGTGATCGACGATAAGGCCAAATGCCAGAGGTCCAAAGACCGATCCGGCGAACGCTCCAGCTTGTGTGATCCCGGTGGCGTGCCCCGTCGCCTCCGGGTGAGTAAGAGCAACGGCATAGTTGAAGACACCGTTCCATCCCCATCCTGCGGCGTAGGCGAGCACTGCGGCGACCACAATGAGTGGCCTAAACCCGAAGCTTAGAAGAATGTAACCAAGCGCACCAAGCGATAGCATGATGGCGACTACAACAAAATGGTTACCGCTGCGTCGATCGGCAAAATAGCCCGAAGCTACTCGAGTGATAAGGGAGGCCAAACTACCAATCGACGCCATATAGCCCGCCGTTCCGGCAGCTACCCCGATATGAACGGTGGAGCTGATGAAGAAGGCTCCAAGACCGTTTGCGGCTCCGGCCCCGAGCCCAATACCGACTGCTAAAAAGATCAGCGGCTTTAGCACCACGGTTGTCTTCACAGATCGTGGCCCGGCAGTCGCATCTACTTGCCGGTATTTTGGGAGCAACAGCGTGACTACAAGGGCGATGCCCGCAGCGCCAACATATGCGTATCTCCAACCAAACGCGAGCGCAACAAGTGGAACCGACATGCCGGCTAGCAGAGTAGAGACCGGAATAGCCGCCTGCTTCACACCAAAGGCGAACCCTTGGCGCGCCAAGTGAACACGGCTCGTCAAGTAGAGATTCACCGCCGGTTGCATTGCTCCATTGGCAACCCCTCCCACGATTAGCGCAACGAGAATTACCGTGAACGACCCGCCTACGCTCGCGATGGCGACAAGTGCTAACGTTGCCGCAACCCCAGATAGCCGCATAATGCGCTCAGCTCCGATTCCAGCCACCCTAGGTGCGATAAACAAAGAACTTGGAACTGCCGCAGCGAAGAACCCGGCGACCAAGAGACCGAGCTCGCTAGAGCTCAATCCAAGATGGCGCCGGATGACAACCGCCAGTGCGCCAGTGAGGAACACTGGCAGCGTCGTGATAGTGGTTGCGGCTATCGATAGTGCGAGCGTTACCGCACCACGGTCCCTTCGATCGAATCTCAAACTTTGCCTTTTCTGAAAAATTGCTTAAGATTTGCTTAAGTTCATGCCTTCCGTATTTATACATTAGTATGAAAATCAGCAGAAGGATTGCATAATCAATCTCTTAGGATGACCAAAATGCAAAAGTTTTGTGTGAAATCTCAAAGAACCCCGGGTATGAGTGGCGTATTTCATGCACAGATAGCGTAACATAACTTCGACCCCTGCACGAAGTAGTGCAAGGGAACGAGATACATGGGAGGAATTGGGGAACCAATGAAGAAAACGTCAAGGCGGAGGACCGCCGCAATTATAGGGACCACCGCTGCGGCAGCAATGTTGCTTGCAGCCTGTGGCTCGAGTTCGTCCACTACGAAGTCAAGCAGCACAAGCACATCGACCGCGACCACTAAGGTCAAGGGTGGAACGGCCTACTTCGCCGAAGGCCCGGGGGCTAGCCCAAACTACATCTTCCCGCTGACACCAAGCACCAACTTTTCGGTTGACAACCTAGCTCAGTTCCAGATCTTGATGTATCGTCCGCTCTACTTCTTTGGTGTTGGCAACAAGGCTGAGCTCAACACGAGCCTGTCGTTGGCCAATACTCCGGTCTATTCAAATAACAACAAGACGGTTACGATTACTCTAAAGAAGTACAAGTGGTCTAATGGTGAGTCGGTAACCTCGCGCGATGTCATCTTCTGGATGAATCTACTCAAGGCGAACAAGTCCGCCTGGGCAGCCTATGTTCCTGGTGCCTTCCCGGACAACGTCGTCTCCTATTCGGCACCGAACGCCTCGACTGTGGTCTTCCAGCTGAATAAGTCCTACAGCCCAACCTGGTTCACCTATAACGAGTTGAGTCAGATCACCCCTCTGCCAATCGCATGGGATCGTACCTCGCTGAGCCAGCCAGCACCAAGCCCGACGGCTGCGAATCTACCGGACACCACCACAGCTGGTGCCGTGTCTGTCTATAAGTTCCTGAACGCACAGGCGGGTGACCTCTCAACCTATGCAACGAGCCCGATCTGGTCGGTGGTAGATGGTCCATGGAAACTGAAGAGCTTCACTACCGCTGGTAAAGCTGTCTTTGTTCCAAATGCCAGCTATTCAGGTCCGGTCAAGCCATCGCTCTCTCAGTTTGTTGAGCTGCCGTTCACCTCGACTTCGGCTGAGTTCAACGTCCTTCGCGCTGGCAATAACGCGATCACCTATGGCTATCTGCCGGTCACCGACCTCTCGCAGAAGTCCTACGTAGAGTCGATTGGCTACAAGGTTAATCCTTGGATCGACCTTGGCTTTGACTACTGGGTAGAGAACTACAACAACCCGACCTATGGGCCTCTGTTCAAGCAACTCTACTTCCGCCAGGCTCTCCAGCACCTCGTTGACCAGCCTGCTTGGATCACCAGCTTCTTGAAGGGTTATGCGGTACCGAGTTATTCGCCAGTACCGTTGGCACCAGCGAACCCGTTTGCTGATGCGAACTCGAAGACAAACCCATACCCCTACTCGGTCACGGCTGCCAAGAACCTTCTTACCTCCCACGGGTTCAAGATGGTCAACGGGGTCATGACCTGTGAGAGTCCAGGAACCGGTGCAACTAACTGTGGTGCGGGTGTATCAAGGGGTCTGGCGCTCAACCTCAACCTTCAGTACGCCAATGGCAATACCTCGGTTACCCAGGAGATGGATGCCTATGCCTCAGCGGCCAAGCAGGCGGGCATCAACATCACCTTGAGTTCTGCCAGCTTTAATACCGTGATAACCAACGCAGCCCCGTGTACATCCTCACAGGCGTCTTGCAAGTGGGAGATGGAGAACTGGGCCGGTGGCTGGGAGTACAGCCCGGACAACTATCCATCAGGTGGTGAACTCTTTGGCGCCGGTTCGGGTTCGAACTTCGGAAGCTACTCGAGTTCTACGGCTAACAGCTTGATTGCGGCGACCCATACGTCCTCCAATCCTCAGGCTGCGCTCAATGCTTACCAGAACTACATGGTAAAGCAGCTGCCGGTTATCTATCAGCCTTCACCTGACTACTCGATCTCGTTGATCTCGAGCAAGCTTGGTGGAGTTACCCAGAACCCGTACCTGAATCTCACACCTGAGACCTGGTACTTTACTAAGTAATTAACTGCAACATCTACTATGACGACCCTGTTCTCCAGCAATTATGCCGGGAACAAGGGTCGTCATTGCATTACCGATACTAATTGCCGCTAGAGGGGAAGCTATGGTTGGTTACACCATCCGTCGAATAATCCAGTCGATCATCGTCCTGTTGGGCGTATTGGTTATCATGTTCATTCTGCAGTCGCTACTGCCGAATCCAGCACGAGCCATTGTTGGCGTCCATGCATCGCCGGCGGTGGTGCATGCTTTTATCGTGCAGAACTATCTGAACAAACCTTTCTACTTCCAACTATGGCACTATCTTTACGAGGTCATCTGGCAGCACACACTTGGAACCTCTTACAAACTCAATGAGTCCGTGGGTTCGATCCTGAAGCGCGATGCACCAAAGTCCTTTCTTCTCGTTGGTGTGGCCCTTCTAATCTCTATAGTTGTCGCAATTCCTATCGGAATTTTCCAGGCAGTTCGGCGAAATAAAGCATCTGATCAGGCGGTTACCGGGCTGTCGTTCGTCCTCTATGCAATGCCCACGTTCTTCCTTGGAGAGCTTTTAATCCTTCTCTTCTCCGAGTACTTTCATCTCCTTCCGGCGGAGGCACCACAAGGCTCCACGGTTGGACAGATTTTGGCTCAACCTACCGGTCTTATACTGCCGATCGCCACGCTTGCGCTCGTCAACTTCGCCGGTTACTCGCGGTTTATGCGTTCTTCTGCCATCGAATCCTTGGCCCAGGATTTCATTAGAACTGCTCGTGCCAAAGGGCTCTCGGAGCGAGTGGTGCTTTTTAAGCACATGCTGCGCAACTCTCTAATCCCAATCGTCACCTTGATTGGGTTAACGCTACCAGCGGTACTCACTGCTGGCCTTATCACTGAGTTCCTCTTCAACTTCCCTGGCATTGGATCGGACTATATCACCGCCCTTACCAGCCAGGATTATCCAACAGCTTTGGGGATAACACTCATCGTCGCGGTCTTTACAGTCCTTGGGAACTTGCTCGCTGACATCGCATACGCAGCCCTCGATCCGCGCGTACGTTACTAAACAGGAAGGACGTTTCGCAACATGTCAATCACTGAAGACCTCAACCCTGAGATCGAACGCGAATTTGCAGCACCCTTCGCAGGTCCCAATCTGCCAACTACGCCAGAGGGAGGTGAAGTCAGTGGATCAGGTTCTGCCTGGCGACTGATTGTACGCTCCTTCTTTGATAACAAGCTCGGCATCTTGGGGGTCACTATCTTGGTGCTCCTCCTGCTCTTCAGCTTCGCAGGGCCACTGTTCTATCATTCCGATACCACGGTGGCGACCTATAACATCAATTTACCCCCTGGCCCAGGACATCCGCTTGGAACCGATCCGAGTGGTCGCGATGTACTTGGCCGGCTCATGACTGGTGGCCAGGATAGCTTGATCATCGGTATAATTTCGGCACTCGTCGCTACCATTATCGGCACTCTCTGGGGGGCGATCTCTGGCTTCTTCGGCGGTGCGGTCGACACGATTCTCATGCGAATCGTCGACGTCATGCTCGCCATCCCTACGATCTTTATCCTGTTGTACCTAGAGACGATATATCACCCGACGGTGCTATTGCTTATTATCACCATATCCATCGTCTCCTGGCTAACAGCAGCGCGTCTGGTGCGCGGTGAGACCCTTAGCCTCCGCACGCGAGAATATGTCCGGGCGGTGAAGATAATGGGCGGTGGGCGACTTCGAACCATCGTACGCCATATCATCCCGAACACCATTGGCGTGGTAGTGGTGCAGGCTACATTCACAGTCGCCAACTCCATCCTTTTGTTAGCCACGTTGGGATTTCTCGGCTTTGGACTCGCTCCACCGGCTGCAGACTGGGGATCGATGCTCTCTGGTGGTGTTAACTATATCTACGACGGATATTGGTGGCTTATCTATCCAGCAGGTATCCTGATCGTACTCACAGTGTTGTCCTTCAACTTCATCGGTGACGCTATGCGTGATGCCCTCGAAGTTCGTCTGCAACGGCGTTAAGGAGCGCTGAGATCTGCGCTGCGTCCAAGCTCACGATGTCTACTAGCCTGTTCGCATTGTGACTCATCAGCATCAAAAGAAGGTTGTCAGATCTGCCAAGTTACGCCGTCGGCGTAGACTCGTTACCGTACTTGCCGGACTGTTGGCTCTGATCCTAATTCTCGGAGTTGGTGGATACCTATACGTTCACTACCGCTTCAACCAGATCGGCCGTGTAAATGTCAATGGGCTTACGGTTCAGGCCGCTGGTGGCAAGCCGGAGAACATTCTCTTGGTTGGCAACAATAGTCGTTGTACTCTCCAGAAGTATTCGAGCTTCTATAAGAAGCAAAATTCGCACTTTGGTACCTGTTCACAGGTCGGCGGTGGACGTAGCGATGTGACCATGGTGCTCCACCTGGATCCTGCAACTCATTCGGCCTACCTGCTCTCGCTACCACGCGATCTTTGGTTGCCGATGCCAGGTGGCAACGGCCTTGAATTACGTATAGACGATACACTCAACTCGGCCGAGGACTCCTATCTGCACCTCAAGTTCGGCCCAACGATGCTAGTAAAGGCTATTCAACAGGACTTGGGGATTCCTATTAGCCACTATGTCGAACTCAACTTTTACACCTTCGAGAAGGTGGTAAATACGCTCGGCGGTATAACAATCGATTTTCCAACTGCTCTCAAAGACCATTACTCTGGACTCAACATTACAAAAGCTGGATGTCAGCATCTGAACGGAACGCAAGCGCTTGCCCTGGTACGCGCTCGTCACCTCTACTACTATGATCCGACAACCGGGAAGTGGCAATACGACGGAACTGGTGACCTCGGTCGAATACAGAGGACACACATCTTTCTACGCGTGCTCGCATCGGAGATCAAGGCATCTGCACTTTCAAATCCGATCAACGCCAATGCTCTATTAGGCTCCATTCTCCCGGCCCTTAAGGTAGACCAAGGTTTTACTTTAAGCGACCTGGTGTCACTGGCACTCACATATTCTCATGTCAATCCAGGAGCTATTCCAACAGCTACGCTTCCGGTAATTATTCCAAATGGAACCTTCCACGACCTTGCCAATCCCTCCAATTACCAAGCTCCAGGATCTATCGTGCTCCCCTATCAGCCCAACGATCTTACCCAGATCTCTAAGTTCCTGGGGTCAAGCGCCACCAACTATCAAGCAGTCAAGCCGAGCTCTGTGACGGTCTCAGTGCTGAACGGTTCCGGTGTAACCAATGAAGCGGCACAGACCGCATCAGCACTTCACACACTCGGGTACAAAATCGCCTCCATTGGCAATGCCACCTATGC
>DAHZQE010000094.1:0-4478 GCA_027409005.1 Ferrimicrobium sp.
GGACCGAAAAGCCGGCCAACGTCCTCCGCCACATGCCGTTCTTTATGAAGCGACGCCATCCGGGCAAAGCTTCGCGCTCCGCGGCCAGGATGGTCGTGATCTCTTGCCACTCAGCGATGACCATTGGATCCGATCTATCACCATGCGCCTGGATGTTCGCAAGGATTTGCACAGCCTCTTCAGTCCGTCCGACCTTTGCGAGCCAACGTGGAGATCGAGGCAAGAACGGCAGGCCGATCATCAGGAAGAAAACTGGGACGAATTGGATACCCCAGGCCGTCCGGAATGAGGCTGGACCGGTGATGAACGAGCAGCCATAGCCTGCGACGCAATTAAGCATCTTTCAATGGCATGGCACAGAAAGTTTCGAGAGCTTACCGATGAAGAACATGAGCAAAATGCCGATTTCAATCGCAAGTTGCTGAATGACCAAGATCGAACCGCGCACGTTTTTCTTCGACACCTCGGCCAAATACACGGGTACTTGACTGGAGGTGATACCAACGCACACACCGTTCAGCATGCGGCCAGCGATGAGCATGCCTCTGCTGGTTGTAGCGACCTGGATGGCGGTGCCTGCGAGCCACCACAGACAGGCGAACATGGAAGCATCCCGGCGGCCGATCTTGTCAGAGACCGGGCCAGCAATGACACATCCGACGACTGATCCGGCTGCCAGCGCGGCACCGATAGCACCTTGGTAGATGCCGGCTGGGTTGTTGAAGTAGTCGATGTACTGATCTGTGATGACGATGGCGCTCATAGAAGAGATCTGTTGATCTGTCAGCAATGTGGTGAATGTCGGACCCAAGGTCCAATGCGACCTACATCGAACCCGAAGAGCCTATGGGACTTGTCAGTCTGTGAACGTCGAAGGTGCGGCGGTCTAGATCCACTTACATGCCACCCAGCGTACTGATAATAGCGAGGAAGTAGACATTGTACGTCTTGGGAAAGTCAGGCAGCTTGCCCGTCAATCCTGGGGCCATCTTGCTCGTGGTATGAAGGGCGTGGTCGAGATTGTGATACTAGTCCTCCGGCCTCTGTCAACAGTAAAACAAGTAAAGAGCTGGACTCGCGACACAGCCTTTAAAGATCATCTCTGCCAT
The DNA here is from genome assembly GCA_027409005.1 of Ferrimicrobium sp. Lineage (GTDB taxonomy): Bacteria > Actinomycetota > Acidimicrobiia > Acidimicrobiales > Acidimicrobiaceae > Ferrimicrobium. The sequence continues at coordinate 1,110 of DAHZQE010000094.1, forward strand.
CTCCGCACAATACATGCCGTCTCAGCCGCGTGCGCATCACGTACGACACACATGCACCAGCACATCATAGCAATACTCATCCCTTATCTCCTGTAGCTCCAAAGACCACCTCTCATAGGCGGAATATATCGTCCGCCCAACCCAAAAAGCCTCCCCAAATTGACTCCGTGGAGACTGGGGTGAGGGCACAGTGGAGATCCATTCAGTGGGCTTCGATCTCGAAGGGTCGTCGCCGCGGCAGAGGAAGCAGTGACTTTGCGTGTTGCCGACACAACCTGACGTAGGCGTCTGAGCGAGGAGAAGCAGGGATCACGGCACTGGCGCCCGGGGGAGGAAAGCATGGTGCGATGCTCGGTTAAATAGGGCGGGAGAGGCGTTTGTGAAGATGGCGGGGGCTATGCACGATGATGACTGTTTGTTGCCATATTGAGTGACTGAGACTTCGTGTCTCTCAGATGACTTCCGAGGAGTGAAAAGTGTCGTTGGCTTTACGCGATTGGAAAGCTGGAGTTGTCGTGGCCATGAGGTGAAGTTCATTTGGAGCCTCACCCCCGGCTAAATGCGATTGACCCTCAATGGAAAGAGTGGCCCCGGTGGGGTGTTGTGGGTTGCGTCAGGCTTCAGGTCCACTTTCGACGAAAGACGAACGCGCAGCAGGGGCCGTGGCAGAAGGCGAAGAACAGGCAGGGTGAGTCCTCTCCCATCGGATATCAGACCGCGTCAGCATCGCAGGACGCCGCCATCGCAATGACAATCCAGCCACCCGTCAGAAATCATATGTATACTCTCAAGGCGCAAGCCATCTATCTGGATGTCTCGCCCGCGCTCAAGAAGTAGTTGAGTACTCCTGTCGAACGCCGACGCTAAAAGTGCAGCAGCATCCACACATCACCCATCCATTTTCCCACAAAGCGGCGGATCTCGACGAGCCGGCTAACAGCACTCCACCGGTCCCCATCGCTCCGCCGCAAATGCCACCCAAGGTCAATGTTGAATCTCTATTAATCCCTATGCCCTCGGGGGTGGCATTTCGCTCTGTATGCTCTAAACAACATCTTGTAATCGCCGCCATGCACTACCCCAGATATGTGTGTCGAACTTTCGTGGTTTGCTGGAAGGGTGGGTATTTCTGAACAGTCAAGCAACCAAACGCCGGTCCCGGGTCGAGTCGCGGCCGCGAGCTATGCATATGTGTGTGTCGGAAGTAAGACGCCTAGAACTTGAGCGTCTTCGGCTTCTCCCAAGAGAAGTTCTGGTTCGTGAAGTGGCCGTTCTTGGCAGTCTCGCGGTAGATGGGCTTCGCAAGGTCGAGCTCCTTGACAATGACTCCCGGGCGCATGTCGAAGTTCTTCCGGACGATCTCGACGAGTTCCTCAGAGCTCTTCTCGGAAGTGCCGTAGGTCTCGATAAAAAGGGACAAGGGCTCGGCGACACCAATGGCGTACGAGAGCTGGACGAGCGCTCGCCGGGCGAGCTTGGCGTGTACCAGGGACTTGGCGATCCAGCGAGCAAGATACGCAGCAGAGCGGTCAACCTTACTGTAGTCCTTGCCGGAGAAGGCACCACCACCGTGAGCACCCCAGCCGCCGTAGGTGTCAACGATGATCTTACGGCCAGTCAGACCAGCGTCACCTTGCGGGCCGCCGATAATGAAGAGGCCAGATGGCTGGATGTGGTAGATGGTCTTCTCATCGAGGTACTGCGATGGGATGGTCTTCTTGATGATCTTCTCGAGGAGCTCTTTCCGAACGGTCTCGGTGTTGACGTCTGGGGAGTGCTGTGCGCTGATAACGACAGTGTCGACACGCTTCGGGATGACGGCGCCGCCATCGTGCTCGTACTCCACGGTGACCTGCGTCTTGGTGTCGGGCCGCAGCCATGGGATAGTGCCGTCGTTGCGGGCATCGGTCATGGCCTTGTTGAGCTTGTGTGCGAGCTGAATGGTGAGGGGGAGGAGCTCAGGTGTCTCGTCGGTTGCGTAGCCGAACATGATACCCTGGTCACCAGCACCAAGCTTCTCCAGAGCCTCGTCATAGTGCAGACCTTGAGCAATGTCTGGGCTCTGCTCCTCAATGGCGACCAACACATTGCAGGTCTTGTAGTCGAAGCCCTTCTCTGAGCTATCGTAGCCAATATCCTTGATCGCCTCACGAATGACCTTCTGGTAGTCTACCTTGGTCTTGGTCGTGATCTCGCCGAAAATCATGATCATGCCCGTCTTGGTGGCCGTCTCGCAGGCAACCTTCGACAGCGGGTCATCCTTCAAGCAGGCGTCGAGGACGGCGTCTGAGACCTGATCGGCAATTTTGTCGGGATGACCTTGTCCCACGGACTCGGACGTGAAGCTGTGAGGGTGTCAGTGGATGTTGTGCTCGCTGACCTTACACAGGCACCGGGGACATACAGGAAGGTCTTGCCCTTGGCAACACCGTTTGTCTGTTGAACCATGTTGGGCAGGTGCGTGTCTGTTGAGCCGCTGGGGCGATATTGTTGTGCCTGATGGGATTTGATGGCGATATGGATCGTAGCGAGGGAAGTGTAAGGGCCGGAGAAAAGGACTGTGGAGAGGACAACAATGCTAAGAAAGAGAATCGCTGCGGCGTTGCGCTTTCGGCAGATGGATTTTCTTTGAGATGAAGCCCCGCCGCCCCGCGGTGCCCTCTGTTTAGAAAAAAGAATTTGCTTCCGCTGCGCGCTGGAGTCGTTCGGAGCAGACATAAAACTCTAATTTGCAACCGTCCAAGCCGTCACTGCACGTGGGGGGAATGGCGCGATTTTTCAGGATTGAAGTTTCCGGCCCAGCAAGAACAGCACCAACTTTCTCCGCCGGCGCCATCTCTTCGAGACACAGGGGGATGCGAACTTTGCAGGGGTATTCGACAGTATCAGCGCTATATACGACATCTTATCTGCCAGCCCGCGGCCGCCACCCTTGCGGACAGCAACAGCACTCCTCCTACCATGAAGCACATACCGGCCCAGATGAATGCATACAGATAGTCGCCGTTTCTTTGCTGTATCAATGCTCCAGCAAGCGGAGGTCCCGTCAAGCTCGCAAAGCTGACCACTGTGAATCCCATGCCCATATTGACGCCGGTCTTGGTAACGTCAGAAGTCAGACTCGTCAGAGTTGCAGGCCAGAGACTCTGTATACCCGCGCTCCCGGATCCGTAGATCGCAGCGAACACGTAGAGTGTCGCAGGCGACTTGACACCGATCCAGGCGAACATCATGATCCCGCACAGAAAGACCCACGGGACTAGCATGTTCAAGGGGCCAATTCGGTTGGCGAAGTAGTTCGGCAGACAAACGGTGTTGCCAAGGGCAAGACCTTCCTGTATGTCCCCGGTGCCTGTGTAAGGTCAGCGA
>DAHZQE010000108.1:0-2609 GCA_027409005.1 Ferrimicrobium sp.
TGACCCCTGGTGGCTCCACACTCGGGTGAACTTTGTTACTCGCATTGACTTTGAACATGGGTGACACTCCAATTCTTAGGCAGTTGTGCATTGCTGGACATGACGTGTGCTCTGGTGCGTACTCGAGTCGCTATTGGCCAACCCGATGCTCTCGCCAGCACACCTCAACGATGTACGCGTACTTCGCCTTGAACCAGCCACCCTTGGAGGGCAGTGATCTGCGTGCAGTTTTGATGTCCGTCACCGTGCAATTATTTGGCCGCATCTATGCATCATTGCATGGCCGCTAACATCAACTTCTCATCCACGCCCATGACAGCCCTGTCTACGGCGTTCCAATGCTGTCGTCGATGCCTGGGCGATTTGATGGGGCTCTAGAACGTGGTATGGCTTGAGGTTGTCGAATGCCCGCGGGTCAATGGACGGCTGGTTGAGGATCGGAATCGTTTCGTTGTTCATGCACTCAGTCTGGATGAGCCCCTTTTTCGTCGCCAAGATCGCTATCGCACTTGGGAAGTGGTCGACATCAGGGGTCGATATAAGGAGCGCAGCGCGTCTCGATGTAGTCGCTGACGGAGAGGCAAAGGGGTAAAGGAGATCTATAACCAGTCAGCCCAAGGAGTGGCGTGACATGTTCAAGTGTGGAATCCTTGATCTGGTTGGTTCTTATCGGTTGAGTCTTTCTGGATCCGTCACCCAGGTCGCCAATCCATTTAAGCGTTGTTCCATCGCCGGTGCGGCGGGAGCTTTGCTGATTTGTTCTCGTGGTTGGCGCTGATTGTCATCGTAGGAATGCGAGGTAACGATCGATGATAGTTTCCCACTTCGAGTTCGCCTCTGCGTAGGCCCGGCCACGTTGACCGAGTGAACGTGCTAGTTCAGGGTCGCCTCCGAAAAGTTCGATCGCGCCGAGCAACTCGGATGCACTCCTAAAGGCAACACCCGCCCCAGATCGTTCAATCTGCTCTAGCAGTACCTGATTGAATCCGTTGACGATGAGCGGCACTCCTGCGCCCATGGCCTCGAGTGCGACGAGCGAGAAGGATTCATAGCGTGAGGCTATGACGACTGCGCGAGCATTCTTGAGCAGCATATTGCGATCGCTATCTGCAATCTCCCCAAGCAGTTCTACACCTTTAGGGACCTGGGGTTCCTCAATGATTGGGCCAGCCATAATGAGGTTCATCGAAGGTTTGGTGTGTCTATAGAGTTCGGTCAGTATGTTGCTGCCCTTGTCGGCTTGGACACGTCCTAATGCTAGGAGGTAAGCGTCGCTGGCGTGTATTGACGAACTGGTCTGCGCCACCCCGGATGTGAGTTGTTCGCCTAGACCAAGTGGGAGTACCAACTGTCTCGAGGTACCTATCTGGAAGAGACGATTCAAGAGTTCCTGTTCTGCTTTCGTCTGGAAGACGATCCTGCGTGCAAGCGGCACTGCGTCTGAGTAGATGGAGCTTGAAAGAATAGCTTCAGGATGGGCGGCAGGGTGTAAGACCGATCGCCGAGGATTCCAGATGAGGGCTTGAAGATTCGGCCAATAGAGGAGAGGATAGCTCACGACCCGATCCGGGTTGAGTCTGTCGAGGAGTTCAGCGAAGCCACTGAGCACCGGACCCTGATCGAGGAGAAACTGGTCCGCGGTGCCACGGTCATAGAAGCGCCCGGTGGCGAGCGCCTTTGCGTAGCTGGCTGAGAAGTGGGGTAGACGCGGGTGTAGCGGCGGCAGGCGGTGGACGATCACACCATCCTCCAGCGAGGTAGTGGCTGGGATTGTATCGTCCCACTCAAGTGTAGTTGATGTCGATGTGATCACCTCAACCTTATGGCCTTTGAGGGCGATCCGAGTTGCATAGGAACGTACTGCAGCTTCAGCACCGCCGACTATTGCTTGTCCGTAACGTGGCGTGACGAAGGCGATGTGCATCAACCGACCTCGACGCCGGTGAGTTGGCGAATGGCGGCCGATAGACGTCGCCAAACAGCGTCATTCTCGAAGAGTTGCACTCTTTGGTGGCCGAGTTCGAGCAGTTGAGTTCTCAACGGTTCCGTACTCGCAAGCTGGGCGGCGGTGGCGATAGCCAGTGGGTCGTGTTTCGGGACGATAAAACCGGCTTCTCCCACGGTCTCTGGAACCGCCGAGGAGTCGACGGCAACCACTGGGAGCCCAAGCGACATCGCCTCAAGGAGGGGTGCGCCAAAGCCTTCGTGGAGGGATGCGGAGACGAAGAGACGGGCGGCGCGATAGTGATCGGCAAGAAACCTGGCCCGGAGACCGCCGGTCAGAAAGTGGACCCGATGACCGATCTCAAGGTCGGAGGCGAGCTGACGGAGCCAAAGTAGGTAGTCGCGGTGAAAAGGGCGGCCAATGAGTGTCAACGAGCTATCCTCGCCGGTCAATCTTCGATAGAGGGCAAGGGCGCTCAACAGCTCTTCTTGCGCCTTGTTTGGAACCAACCTACCTACAAATAACCAGTCCTGAGGGGACCCACGGTGTTCCCAACTCGCGCGTAGTCGCAGAAGACGGTCGGTTGTCGGTTCCTTGATGAGCTCGTCGTAGTGGGCGAAGAGGCCGACAGTCGCGACGGCTGAGGCACCATAGCTGCTGAGCT
>DAHZQE010000131.1:0-4449 GCA_027409005.1 Ferrimicrobium sp.
GAGAAATGGCCCCAAATCCCCCTCCTGCCGAGCGACCCCCAAGGCCGCGCCACCGCGCGCATGATCGAAGAAATCTGCGATACAGTCTACGAGGCAACCAACTGGGTCTACGCCGAAGTCGTCTGGTCTGGCCGAGCCGAAGGCGGGTCCGCCTCCCGGATCCTGGACAAAGTCGAGCAACAGACCCGGCTCATCCAGAGCTGGCTCGCCTCCAAGCTCGGCGGGAACGATTACTTCAACGGCGAGACTTTCGGCTACGCGGACGTCTGCGTTGCCCCCTATTTGAACAGGAGTTTGTACTACGGACTCGGCCCGGCGCAGGGCTCGCCACTGCAGGAGTGGCATGCGAGGATCAAGGTGCGGGAGAGTGTGAAGCCTACGTTTGAGGAGATGGAGGCCGGGGCTGCGGTCATGGCCAAGAATATGCGGAAGTTCCTTGAGGGGGGGTTGAGGAGGGAGTACAGGGATCATAGGCTGGAGGCTATGATTAAATTGGGTGGGCTGGATGTGGTGCTGGAGGGGTTGAGGAAGGAGACAATAAGGTTTGGGTGGCCTGAGGTGGGGGTTTGACGGTCGGGTCGTAATGAGCGCGATCGCTGCTTTGTGACTCCACGCCTGTTTGTGCGTCCACGGTGAAGGCAGCTACAAGCATTGCGAGTAGTATGGGTTCTGCTCCTGACATGTCCATGGGCTTGCGCAAGTTGTCGGCCCAGTCCTGAAATACGTGTCAGCATGCATTGCTTCGATCGAAATGTTTGGGACCCACCATCCCTGCCCACCGCATTGTCCCCAATGTGTCTGTGCCGGAGTCGGGGCTGATGGCGTAGTCGTCGTCGTGGTGGTGGTTTCCGGAGCCTTAGTTGTCTTTGTGGGCTTGGTAGTCTTCGTAGACTTGATGTTCTTAGCTGTGGCCGTCGTAGTCGCGAGCATCGTGGTTGTCTTACTCCTTGACGGAGTCGGAAGGCTCGTCGTCGTCGTCGTCGAGGTTGCCGAACTCGGCGCAACAGACGTGGTTGTTGATGTAGGCGCCGAAGACCCACCAGCAATGATAGCAGAATACACTGCATCGAACGCCGGCTTGCGGGTCAAGTTGGCCCAGTAAAGATCAGCATCACCCTGTCCGCTGAACGTCTGCGGAATCCACGAGTACTTGTCATCGAAATCCCACACCGTCATGCCACGGCAAAGCGGCGTGTTCATGCAAGCCTCGACGGTGTTGGCGTAATCCGACGCCTGCTGGGCCAGGTCCGCGTCGCTCGGCGGGAGAGTCTGGAAACGAACGTCAATCTCAGTCTGGTGGATATCCATGCCCAAGGCGGTGAAGCCAGCCATAGCCTGTTCCTGGGAGGCAGCGGACGGGGCCTCGCCGACGATGAAGTGGGACTCGAAGCCAACGCCGTCGATGTTGTCGCCATAAGACAGAATTGTCTCGACCAGCTGGACAGCTGCAATGTTCTTCGTCCCCGGATATTCGATGTTGTGATCGTTGTAAAACAGCTTGACGCTACCCCCGAAACTGTTCACAGCCGCTCTAGCGTACTGGAATGCGAGAGGGACGTAAGCGGCGCCGATGGTCTGGTAGAAGATATCCGAGCTGAACGAGCCGTCTTGGTTCAAGGCCTCGTTGACGACGTCCCAGGAGTAGCAGTTATCGCCGTAGTGCTGGACGGTCTTGGTGATGTGGTTCTCCATAGCCGCCAGCAAGGTTTCGTTGGTCCAGGGTGTGCTGGGGCTCGTGACCCTGAGGAAGTCAGCGAGGCTCCCCGAATTTTTGAAGGAGTGGACTCACCAAGACGGCAACTCCGACTGCCAGACCAGGTTATGACAACGCACTAGCTTGCCAGTCTGCTGCGCGAGGTCGATGGTCACTTGTCCTTGATCGAAGGTGAATTCATTCTGAGTCGGCTCGACGAACTCCCACTTCATGGTGTTACCCGGTGTAGTCTGGCCCCAGAGGCGACTACTGTTGAAGACCGTCATGTACGCTTGGTCCTGGTATTCGGCCGAGGTAGTGTCGATGGCGGACCCAAACCAGAGCTTGCCAGCAACCTGGGCGGCATCATTGAGGTAAGGTGTCGAGATGTCCTGACGCTGGACGAGAGGTGCAGCCTCAACGATAGCAGCGAGGCCGGCGAGAGCGCTGAGAGATCTAGTGATAGGCATCTTGAGGTCAGTTCGGGGTTCCGGTCGGTACGCAGCTGGAAGTTTTGTACCTCAAGGCAGACGACGCGGCCTTTGATATATTATGACTGTGAACCTGCAGCGGCCATGTTCATGCCCGAGCCTCGGTCAGATGCCACTTATGTTGGTCCAAGAGACGGTTGAATGCATTGTGCTGCAATATAGTCGAGAAACTCGCGGGAGAAAAGTCAGGTGGAAACTGGTGGATGCCCTGCATGAACTACGATAGCTATCTTACAGCCACCTCGGCTCTCGACCGACAAGCGGATATGATTTGGTTGTAAAGGACTGGGACCGCTGCTGTGTCATTGGCCGATGAGCTGTTCGGGAAGCAGAGCGATATTACCATCTGCCATGCGTCTCAGGTAAATTGTCAGGTTGTTGCGAACGCGGCAACGTGTCCATGACCATGATCGTCAAGATCTCCCACACAGCCGTTCCGGCACATCGCCAGCCTCACCAGTTCTGCTTCAATCTGCAACGAGGCTTGACGCGGTCAAGCTCCTACACGCTTCCTCAAAAGATTTGCCGAGACCATGGCGGACACTTGGACCGAAGGAAAACTGTGCCGGAATCGAAAGACGGGACTTAACGCCGCTCGATGCAGTGGCTGGTTGGAGACCCACGGGGATTGAGGTGGAAAAATGCAGCTGGTTGTTCGCGGCTAAATTCGTTGACCCATCTGTGTATGCAGAAGCGGAAGAATCATGTAGCCAGAAGTCCCAAATGATATGTAGGCGCGGACACCGGGCTTTCCGTTTGATGTGAGGTCGCTCAAGAGCGGGTATACAGAGGTGCAGTGTGCAGCTGGATGGAGTGAGGTGAGATTCGAGGTGAGTCGGATGGACCCGCTGCGGCACGCTTCCCGCTTTTCCTATGCATGACGGACGGCATGCAGAATGCCACGACACCCATGGAGCATCTTTGACGCATCCAGAAGTATGAGTGTGCTCTGTCCATGAAGTTGGATCGCCTCGGCCGCATCGCAAGGCCCAGATCGTGCCACTACTGGAATTCCGGATCTCCGCTGGCTTGGCTCGGCCGCATCTTATCCCTGCGCCTTCACCATCAAGATCTCATTCAATGCCTTGACATCCATCGATGCCATCCGCTTCTGCATGATGTACCGCTGCCGCACAGCATGTCTGCTGCCGCCTCCGAATGCCAAGCTTGCAGAAGTTGGTGTGGAAGCACCCGATGTCGCTGAAGGTGTGGCGACTGCAGATGTCGTGACGCTTGCGGATTCGGATGCATCTCCTCCGTCTTCGTCCACCGCAGCTGCCTTCCGTCGCCGCTTTTCCTCCTTCCGTTTCCGACGTTCCTCTTTTCCAGCCCGCTTCTCTGCTCTTGCGATGGCATCTTCTGAAGCTGCAGAAGAATCTGTCGCTCGTTTCGCAGCTCGCTTTTCTTCCTTCCGCCGCCGCTTGGCTGCCTTTACGTCTTCAGTCATGTCTGTTGACGGTCGAGAAGCGACAAGAGCGTCATCGTGGAGAGTCGCCTCGGCTGCCTGGTCATTCGCTTCCGCCTGCGCACGAAGATCCGACTTCCGCTTCTTCCTCCTGGCCTGTTTCTCCTCGACCTCCTCCGACACAGCCTCCTCTGCCTTCCGCTTCTTACTCTCCGCCGCAGGCACACCAGTACTCCTTGGGACCGACCTGGTGGCACCGACCAGCTTCTCCTGCACCTCCTCGATTTTATCTCCTACCAGCAGCCCTCCCCGCACAAAATTCATAAATCCATACTTCTGCGCCTGATAAGTCCTGAGCTCCGCATCCCTGAGATTGCTCTGCTGCTTCTCCACTTCTGCATCCGTCTTGCCATTCAGACGTCCGAAGATGCCGGAAAGGGTGCTCAATCCAAACGTCTCGGCATTGCCTTTACCGCCCACCTTTGCGCCAAGACCTAGGTTGTCTTCCCGAAGCAGGACTCGGATATGCGAAGCGTTCGCTGCGGTATAATGTTCCGCATGCGATGCATTCTCAGCGCCTAGATAGTTGCCGGGTTTCCATCCCTGCGCGGCCAAGATTTTGTGACCGTAATTGTCCGTGGATTTCGCCCAAGTGGTGTTGTTTGGGTCGTGGGACAGCTTCGTGCGCCTATTATTGCGTTAGCACTGTCTGTGAAGGGTAATTCAGGCGCGTTGTACTTCTTCTGGCCTGCCAAACCCATGTTGATCAGTATGCGTTGCAAGATGTATAGAGATAGAAGTCTGGGCACGAATTTGTCTGAACGCAACGAGAGGGAAATGGCTTTTGCGGGGATAAGCGA
>DAHZQE010000169.1:0-4150 GCA_027409005.1 Ferrimicrobium sp.
ACCACCCTCCCAATCACCACATCCACGCTTCCCATCGGCTGGATCTCCACCCGCTCCACCACCGGCATCGACAACCTAGCCCCTTACTCCCAATTCAACAACCTGACCTACGACCCCCCCTACGTCATGTTCGCAGCGAACGAGACCTTCCACGGCAAGTCCAAAGACAGCACGATCAACGCCGAGAAGACCGGGAGGTTCTGCTGGAACGTCGCCACCTGGGATTTACGTGAAGCAGTCAACGCTAGCGCGGAGTATTTGTCGAGCGAGGTCGATGAATTCGAAAAGTGTGGGTTGGAGAAGGAAATGGCGAGTCTCATGGATGTGCCGATGGTGAAGGCGAGTCCGGTCAAGTTTGAATGTGAGTATTATTCTACTTTGCGCTTGCCGGGAAACCCACCGATGGGAAGCGTAGATGTGGTGATTGGGAGGGTGGTGGCGGTGCATATTAGTGAGTCAGTGCTGACAGATGGGATGGTGGATTTGGGGAAAGTCATGCCGATTGCGAGGTGTGGGTATTATCAGTATGCGGTCATTCGGGAGGAGTGTCTGTTTGAGATGGTCGTGCCGGGCGATCCCAAGATGTTGGTCGGGTTGGAGGGCAACGCTAAAATGAGCCGGGAGTTGTTACAAGAGAGGAAGGGAACGGGCGAGGATGGTAAGCTCACGGACGGGTCATGAGGTGGCGACTTGTTATTTCTAGTCTGCTGTGCTTTACGACGATTTCACGAATCAAGTCATGACAGGTCCGTGGTGTCATGCCTCAGGACAACACAGCCGAGTGCTGCGCTTGTCAATTCTGTTGAGTGTAGATGTATCATTTCTCTTCCATCCCGATCATACCCACGGATCAAGCGTTGAGCTCACCATTCCTCCATCATGTCTTCTCTCTCTAGTACAACACCCTCGTCCGTATCCGACTTCCCAAATCCTCCAAACTCTGGTACAGATCCTTGATCTCGCTCGTATTCACATTCGAAATATCCGCCATGAGATAGGCAACCTCCCCTCTCGAGTCCGTCATCTGCTTGTCAACGTTGTGGTCGCCTAGAATCTCATTGACTCTCCGCAGCACGCCCGGCACATTCCTATGGATGTAGATAACACGCACATGATTCGGCTCGTCGAGCGTCAGACTGCGCAGCGTGACTTCAGGCATGTTGACCGCGCCCGAAGTCGTGCCCATGTTTACGTAATTGACGAGTGCTTCTGCGACTTCGACGCCGATGGCTGATTGCGCTTCTTCGGTCGAGCCGCCGATGTGGGGCGTGAGGATGATGTTCTTGAGTTTGCGAAGGTCTTCGGCCCAGGTGTTGAGTTGGCTATGGAAATGTTCGCCGTTGCTTGCTGGCTCGTTGGGATAGACATCGAGTGCTGCGCCGCCGAGTTTGCCGTTCTGCATGGTCTTGATCAGAGCTGGGATGTCGACGACACTGCCGCGCGAGGCGTTCAGAAGGTAGGCGCCTTGCTTCATCTTTTCGAACTGTGCGGTGGACATGAGGTTCTTCGTCTCTTCGAGCTCCGGGACGTGTAGTGTGACAAAATCGGCCTGTTCAAGGAGATCGTCGAGGCTGTGCACTTGGCTCGCGGTGCCCATGCCCATAAGGTTGATGACATCGTAGTAAATCACCCTCATGCCCATCGACTCTGCCAGAACTGACAATTGGCTGCCGACATGTCCGTAGCCGACAATGCCCAGCGTCTTGCCTCTTACTTCCCAGCACCCGTTCGACACCTTATTCCACACGCCTCTGTGCATCTCATTGCTGCGGTCCCCAATCTGCCTGGCCAGAGTAATGATCTCGCCAATCATCATCTCCGCGACCGATCTCGAGTTACTGAACGGCGAGTTGAACACGCAAATACCGTTCTGCGCGGCATACTGCAGATCCACCTGGTTCGTACCGATGCAGAAACACCCAATCACGATCAGATTCTTGGCATGCTTCAGTACACTCTCTCGCAGCTGTGTCTTGGACCGAATCCCGATGACATGCACGTCCCGAATCTTCTCAATGAGCTGATCTTCCGGCAGCGAGCTCTTCAGTGCCTCGACTTGGTAGCCTTGGTTCCGGAGGATGTCCTGTCCAGTCTGGTTGACATTTTCGAGGAGCAGCACCTTGATATCTTGGGTCTGGAAGGGCTTCAGCTGCTTGGTCGACGTCGACTGCCGGGCGAGGCCACCGAAGCTAGCGGGCGGACTGGAGAAGGTGGCGGTTGGGCTGGTGGAGAGATCGATCGTGCCGAAGGAGTTGGAGACGGTGCGGACGAGGGTGTCGGCGGGGTGGCCATTGCCTTGCGGGATGTCGCGCGCTATCGACGGCATTGTGGGAGCGTGAGCGTATGTAGGACCGTGGCCAAGGACAGAGAAGGGCGAGCAGGGGGTGCAGCAAGGTGGTGCAGGAAGAGGAGGCTTTGGGATGTCGACTCACAAGGCTGCGTCCCGCCGTGTCGCGGAGACGATAATATTTCTCGGAAGCTTGCGCCATCGATTAATTCTTGCAGGGGTTCCTGCGTCACCCCGCCATGACGTGCCACGCGAGCCTTGCCGCATGAAGCCTAGCCAGCTTCGATGGCAAAAGTGAGAACCGCATGGTCACGTGACAGTGTTGAGCACGGCGGCAGCAGCACGGATAGACAGCCTCGTCGGTTCTTTATGGAATGCGGAGTAATCTAGCAAAGTGCACTGCACCTCAGCAGCGCACTCGAAGCCGAGTCCCGCTCCCATCAGTCCCGTGGAGAACAGCAGCAGCTCGATTAGACCTTCTCCTGCTGCACAGTCTCAGACTTCCTGCGGTGCTCCTCCGCCATCTCGCTGATGCTCATGTGACGCTCGCCAGCCTTCATCTCGTCCGCATCCTGGAACCGAAGCGCCGGCCTGAAGCTCCTGCTCTTCCACGCTTTGGACACCATGCCGTACAACTCATCCACCTGCTCGAGCGATAGGCCCTTGGTCTCGTAGATAAGGAACCAGACGAAGGCGATACAAATGAAGCAGAAGGAGCCCCTGCACATCGGTGTTAGAGGAGTGCAGAAGGACCTGAAGTCTTGCGTGGGAAGTTCTTACCAGACAAAGAATACGCGGGATCCCATATTAGCATATACGTAGCCGCTAGGCGCATCGGATGGCGCTGAATTGACCATGTATGGGGTCGCAAAGGCAATTGCGAAGTTAAGAAGCCAGTTCGAGGCAGTCGTCATGGACAGGCACTTGGCGCGGACTTGTAGCGGGAAGAGCTCGCCAGTCACGACCCAGGCTACAGGACCCCAAGAGCTGGCGAAGAACTAGAGCGAGCAGTCAGCCGTGGAACGTGTGTTGTGGTGGTGCTTGTCCATTTGACTGACAAAGATATAGATGCACACGAATGCAATGGCAGTCTGCTGAGCCGGGACATTGTCTGTGCCAGAGACGGTGCCAACGATGGCAACGATGAATTGCGATACGCACATCCCCACGGCGCCCATGAGGAGCAGGTTGCGACGTCCCATTCTCTCAACGAGATACAGGCCTGGGAACGTGCTGGCAACGTTGACAGTGCTGCAGGCTGATCAGCGTCTGAGGTCCCTGCTCCAACATATAACACCTACTTGGTAACAACCTGGATGATGAAGGGCTCATTAAAGCCTGCGCGTTGGAAGTACGAGGTACCGTCTGTAAGCTCGTTAGCGGAAGTGCAATACATTCCACAACTCGACATCACCTACAATAGAAAATGAAGTTGACCCCTGTCAACTGCTGCAGAGCTTGCAGACCACAGCCAGTACCGAGACGCTTGCCAATGGTTCCCTTGAAACAGTCGATGTACCCGGCCTTCGAGATGCTCATCTCGTATCGATAGTTGGCCTCGACCTCGGCGAGCTCTTCCTGGATGGCCGGATGATTCTCATCCAATCGCCGGATGTATGCCAGGGACTTGAGAGCCTTGTCATGTTTGTCTTGTTTGACCAGGAACCGCGGCGTCTCTGGAAGGATGAACATGCCACCACAGATGATGATCATAAAGGCGAACTGGATCGCGATCGGGATGCGATAGGCGCCGCTGTCGTTGCGGTTCTGGGTCCCGAAATTGACGATTGCCGCAAGGAAGAGGCCGACGGTAATGGCAAGCTGATAGCATCCAACAATGGCACCGCGAATCCATTTCGGCGC
>DAHZQE010000171.1:0-5920 GCA_027409005.1 Ferrimicrobium sp.
GCGGCTTACCTTTCTGCCGACTATTGGAAAAAGACCGGGACTCTTTCAGGCACCGACGTCGTCTTTGCAACCGGGGCCGGAGGGATATTTGGGGTGCCAGAGTTTGCCAGCGTCCTCACTCGAGTCATTGAGCGTTACGGCATAGACGCCCGGTTCAGCCACGAGCTGATCGAGGTGGATCCGGGCAAGAAAAGCGCCTGCTTTGAGATCACAACGCCTGAAGGCAAGAGCCGCCAATCGATCAGCTATGACATCTTGCACACCGCTCCACCACAACGCGCGCCTGGCTTCATCCGGGAGAGCCCTTTGGCAGATCCCGCCAGCCCGTTCGGATGGGTAAGCGTGGACCGGCACACCCTCGCGCACACCGCCTACCCCGAGGTCTTCTCACTCGGAGACGTGTGCAACGCCCCGACATCGAAAACCGGGGCCGCCATTCGCAAAGAGGCCCCGGTGGTTGTGGCGAATCTGCTCTCAGCCCTTGATGGCAAAGAGCCGGCTGCCCGATACGACGGTTACGCGGCTTGCCCATTCACAACAGCACGGGGAAAGATGCTCCTAGCGGAGTTCGACTACAGCCTCACGCCACATCCGACAGTTCCGTTGATCAACACCAAGAAAGAGCGGACCGATATGTGGCTTTTGAAGCGTTTCGGACTACCGTTCTTCTACTGGAACTTCATGCTCAAGGGATTGGGCTAGAGGCCTTCCGGCAACAAGGCCGGATCAGGCTCCGGCCAGCTGATCCACGGAGCGGGCGTGAACCCTGGGCAAGCGAGAGCGCGCCTGCGCCCCGATCGCTGCGGGCCACCTATAGCAGGTGAAAGCCAAGAGTATGTACAGCGGGCCTGCATTGGGATCTGTCCCCTGACCGGTAAGGATCCCTCCCAGGTCCTGACCTACGACCCAGATCGCCAGAGCCAATGAAGCGCCAATCATGAGTGCGGCGTTGGGTCTGTGACTCAACGCGCCCAGTCCGATCAGAAGCTCCGCAACCCCAAGAAGGATGGCTACCACCGGGCCATGGCCGTGTATCGCGTTGCCCACGTGGTTGCTGATGGAAGCCAGCAGGCTTGGCTCACCTGAGGCACCCGCTGTAATCGCCGATGATAGAGCCCCCTTGGAGGAGTTCATCGGCAAGAACTGCAGCACTGCGTCGATCGTCCAAACAGCCGCCCAGACGGCCCTGCCACCCAAGTCACCAAATGGGCCGCTTGCCGAAGCAGAGACCTCGCTGGTCTGTCCGGTCGGCCAAACCAGAACTCCGATCAGGCCGTAGAGAAGCACGGCTCCCGGTGCACCGCTGATAATGGTGGCACTGCCATTGAGCATCTGGCCGAAGGCCTCTGCAAACCACCAGACTGCAGCTACCCAGCCGAACGAGACAGCCAAGGCCGGCTTCACGGTCCGAGGTATGAGCAGTCCTATGCCTATCAGAACCTGAAGGGTGGCGAAGATGGCGTTCCAAAATGCGATGTGTGGTGTCAGAAATTGAGCCATGTAAACAACAGGGTGTGCCACGAACCCCGGCTGTCCTTTGCCGGCGGCAGCCAGCACATCGGTCGCAAAGTCCTTGGTAAACATGTATGGCTGGAACTGCAGTATTCCGTCAACCAGCCAAATTATGCCTAGAACTATCTGAATGAATCGTTGAGAAGGTCTCATAGTCTCCCAGCTTCAGTGATCAATCTACCGACAGTCAGAAATTTGAAACTCAACCCAAGCGCTTTTGATCTTCGCCCCATTTTCGAAACTCACCCTCTCGCGTTGGTTGAACAGATTGGGATCATCGATGCCGCTTTCCATGATGCATTCTCTCCGGCTCATGCCAGGGAGAGGCCTCCGGACCCAGCAGATCGTCGAGGAACTGATCCAGCTCTTCGGTTAGGGGATCGTGCTTTTTTCCAAACAGCCCAACAATAATTGCGCTGAAGAAAGCAACCACGTAAAGCAGGATTGCCAACAGAGAAAGCCCCACCGCTAATGCGAATATGTAACCGACTACTGTTGACATAGCAGTAAGCGTACGATTGCAAAGTGATCTTCTGAACCCGGAAACCACCTGGTTCTTGGCCCGAATCTCACAGGGCATACCCGTAAACCTTGGTTATCCCAGCCAGATTCCTATCCACTCCCAACAGGGCAAATCCCTGCCAACCACGGTGGTACGACACGGCGAACGAACAGCGGAGTGACAAGAGCCAAAATATCGCCTTTCAACCGGCCTTTGGCAGGCACAGGAGATCTCGCGGCGAAAAGGCTGCGATGCAGGCGCTCACAGACAGCCCTTAGGAGCGCAATATGGGAATCAACGAATTGGCTAAAGCGGCAGCGAGCCTTATTCGATTATGCGGGGACTTTCCTCTTGAGCGAACGCAAGACCGCAAAACGGGCATTTAAGCTTGTAATCCTTGTGCCTGAGATCGTCCCAATGACAGTGAAACCTTCCCTTGCATTTCGGACACACCGCGTCAAAAAGCTTAACCACCTCGTCATCCCCTCGCTAATTTCTCAAGTTCGTCCTGGCTGACCAGATCCTCCAGCTTCACCCGATCTAGAGATTCATCCGGAACTCTCACGCGCTCGGCAAACGGTCGGCCCAGGGGCTTGGTCGCGTCAATGATCATCTTGTCGGTCATTACGTCGTCGGTTTGAGATGGATCCAGGGTGTTTCCCTTTACATTCTTTATGATGTCCACGTCTTGTGAGGCCTGGACCCGGGTGGCCACGGCCCACAGCACCTCTTGCTCGTTGAATGGGTCGATATCCTCGTCCACCACCACGACGTGTTTGACAAAGTCACACTCGCCCAAGGCGATCATCGCCGCCTGCTTGCTTTCGCCATTGACCTTCTTGGCAATAGAGATGTAGCAGTTGAATCTTCCCGCCCCCGAGTCAGGCATGTGGAGACCCCGAATCGTGGGAACAACCCCTTTGATGCGGTTGAACAGGGTCCCCTCCTTAGGAATCGCCCCAAGGGTCCAGTTATCCTTGTGCCCTACGAAGATGTCCTGGTAAACAGCATCTTCCCGGTAGCTGATGGCCTTGATGTCGATGACCCAGCGGATGCGCTGCGGGCCGAAGGTGCCGGGGAACTCGCCGAAAGGCCCTTCAACCTCTCTGACGTTTGGCAGAACCTCTCCTTCGATCACGATTTCAGCGTCAGCTGGGATCATGAAGTCGCTGCCCCAGCTCTGGGAGGGGGTGATTCGCAACGGCTCGTTCATGACAGCGCCTGTCAGCTCGTAGTCGTCGACCCCGAAAGGAGATACGTTTAGTGCACCAAGATAAAAGGAGGGGTGGTGGCTGACGACTATCGCAACCGGAGTGGGCCTGCCGGCCTCTTCGTTCTTACGTACGATCTGCCAGTTATGCCGCGGCGACATGTGAAAGCCGAGCCTGCGTGGCCCTTTGTACATGGTGCGCAAAAATGCGATGTTGTAGGCGCCACTATCAGGGTCCTTCATGACCGGTGTCATATCGATATAGGGCCCACCATCCATATAGTGGTGCTTGACGATTGGAAATTCGCGAAGGTCGGCCTCGTCACCAACCTTGACAACCTGACAGACAGGTGCCTCCGACCTTTCCACGATCACCGGCTGTTTCCTTCCAGCTTCGCGGCGTGCGTACTCGATGGCGAGCGGCAGGCCGCTCTGCTCAGTGTCGAGCCCAAGCGCCAAGGCGCACCTCTGACGTGATGCGTAGATATTGGTGGCGAGAGGAAAGCGCGATATTTCGCCCTTCAAATTGAGACAGTTGGAGAATAGCGTCATCGGATACTTTCCCTGCCTCTCCAGATGGGTCAGAACCGTGGTCACGTCGAACGCCGCCGGATTCACAACACCGTCTACATGCAGGATCTCTGACGGATGCTTGCTTTCCAAGTGATCCAGATACTCCCTAAAGCCCTGAGCCATTTCCACCCTCTTTTTCAGTCGAGAACCAGATATCGTGTTTCGATCCCCATAAAACACGTACCGAAAGCTTGTGGCCTTCGCCGCGAAAATCGGAGACGCTTCGTAGCGCCCCTAGTAAAACTAGCAGATCACGCCTGCCACAATCCTGTAATCAAGCCACTAGCCGCGGTCTCACGGCGTTATGACTCTCTCGCCGAGCTTGCCCCGCCCAGCCTAAGACAGATGCGTCCAAACAAGACTCGATAAAAGCCCAAAAGTGCGGACACGAAACCGAGCCTGCACTTTTGGGTTCAGCCTTGTTCAGATCTATTGGAAAAGGCTACCGGTTTTCCTCTTCGAAGTACTCGATGTGCGGTGCGACGCCTTTGAGCCCGAGTTCCTGCCACTTTGCGGCAACTTTCTCGTATACGTTCTTGTCCAGCCGTGTGCGCGCGGCAAACTCCTTGATGAACTTGAACTCCTTGCAGGCGTTGATGATGCACTTCGAACCCCACGGTCGGATCTCCGCCGGGTTCTGGCTCGGATCTAGATAAGTGCTCCAAGTCTCGCGCAAGATGTCTATGGAGTCTTTTGGCCGCGAACGGGTTGCCATCGCCCAAACCACCTCTGAAAGGCTCGTTGGATCGACATCTTCGTCCACTACAACCACATACTTTGTGAAGTAAGCCCCTCCCATGCACTGAGCGGCCAGAGCGCCGACTTGGGAGGCATGGCCCGCATACTTCTGCTCGATCGAGACGACGGTCCAGCCCCAGCCAGCTGCCTCCGGGGGAGACCAGACTCCTTTGATGCCGGGGACACCCATCGCGTCGAGATCGTTCCACACCTTGGCGGACTTGGCCATAGCCCACATCACTCCGCACTCGTTCGATGGCCAGTCCGCCATCAGCGCGGACATCAGGATCGGCTTGTTGCGAAAACGTATCGCCTTTATCTCGATGTAAGGCGTCGGTCCGCCAGGGCGGCCGTAGTAGCCCTGGAACTCGCCGAAGGGGCCCTCGGGAGCGGTCTTGTCCGGGTATGCAAAGCCTTCGATGATTATCTCAGCATTGGCCGGAAGCGTAAGACCGGTTATCTCGCTCTTGAAGACCTCAATAGGCTCGCCGGCGATTCCGCCAGCGAACTCGTATTCGGAAACATCCTTGGGAAACGTAGTGGAAGCCACCAAGAAGAGCATGGGATCGCCGCCGTACACCGCGGCTACCGGAGCAGGCTTGCCCTGTTTCCACCAAAGCTCCCGGTCGAGAAGCGCGTCCTTGCCTGGAGATGCATAGAAACCCACCTGCTTGGGACCTTCCACCATCTGACGGTACGTTCCGAGATTGATCCGGCCCGACTCAGGGTCCTGGGTGATGACTACATCTGCGGTGCCGATGTAGGCGCCGCCATCTCTTGGCCACATGACCGGCGCGCCAAATTTTGTGACGTCGATCTCGTCCCCGGTCTCTATATTCTCGTTGACGGCTGCGCTGGCGCCATCGACCAGCTTGGGTTCGATCCTCTGCTTCATCTTCATAGCCAGAAGACGGGCAATCTCTATCGGCTTCTCGTCAGGATCGACTCGAATGGCGAGCGCCAACCTCTTATAACTTGACCCAAATGGGTTGAACAGCACTCGTTGGCCGGGATGATCCATTATGTTCTCGAAGAGTAAGGTCGGACCGCCGACCTCCTTACCAGCCAGATAAGTAATGGTTGACATCTCGAGCACCGGATCCACCTCGGCACCGATCGTCGTCAACTCGCCGATCGCTTCCACCTTCGCTAGCCAATCCCCTAAGCTCTGCAAAACAGTCCCTCCTGTTTCTAAAGAATCCTCAAGAAGCCAGCGTGCCACCCCTATCTTGAGCGCTTTCCCCCAGAGAAATCTTTAATAGATCAATCCCCACAGCTGTGGAACGCCAGGTCAAAGAATTGTAACATGGACGATTCTCGAACTGACAATCCGCATGGCTCACTAACGTAGAAAATCGCCTGATGAAAGTTAGGCTAGCGCACAG
>DAHZQE010000208.1:0-4326 GCA_027409005.1 Ferrimicrobium sp.
TGCTGGAGTTCTGCCTTCTTGGAGAGCGGCAATACCGCAACAGTGTAGGGTGCGAGGAGCGGCGACAGTCGCAACACCGTACGTTCCTCACCTCCAACCTCATCACGATCATAGGCCGAGAGCAGAAAGGCCATCATTGCCCTAGTAACACCGCCAGCTGGTTCGATCACGTTCGGCAAGTATCGCTCATTAGTTTGAGGGTCAAAGTAGCTCATGTCCTCGCCCGAGTGGGTCGCGTGCGCATTGAGATCATAGGTTCCTCTATTTGCTATCCCTTCGAGCTCTCCAAAACCCCATGGGAACAGATACTCGACATCTATGGTGCCTTTGGAATAATGAGAGAGTTCGTCAGCCTCGTGCGGACGTAGACGCAGCTCATCCGCTGGGATACCAAGCGTCCGATACCACTGATAGCGTTCGTTCACCCAGTAGTCAAAATAGCGGTCAGCGAGTTCTGGCGGCGTGAAGAACTCCATCTCCATCTGGTCGAATTCTCGGGTACGAAAGACGAAGTTCCCCGGGGTGATCTCGTTACGGAAAGACTTACCAAGTTGGGCTATCCCAAAGGGAGGTTTCAGCCGGAGCGCGCGCTGAACCAATGGGAAGTTCACGAACATCCCTTGAGCGGTCTCCGGACGTAGATAGGCGACAGATGCATCATCGGCCAATGGACCTACAAATGTCTTGAACATCAGGTTGAAATCTCGCGACTCCGTGAGATCAGAGGATCCACAATTTGGACAGACACCCTCGATCTGATCCTCCCGCCACCTCGAGCCACACTTGCGACAATCCACCAGTGGATCGGTGAAGCCAGCCAGGTGTCCAGAAGCCTCCCAAATTTTAGGGCTCGAGAGTATGGCCGCCTCGATTCCAACCACATTCGTTCGCTGCTGCACCATGAAGTTCCACCAAGCATTGCGAACGTTACGCAGCATCAACGCGCCGAGGGGACCGTAATCGTAGGTTGATCGAAATCCTCCATAGATCTCCGCCGACGGAAAAATAAACCCCCGTTGTTTCGCGAGGCTGACAATTGCTTCCATTCGATCAAGATCAGGCATATCGGGATTGTAATAGGAGGAGCTTCTCCGCCTGGTTGTCAGCGGCTAGTATCCCTGGGTTTCGACCGATGGATGCTCTAGAAGTGTTGCGATTACCCCAGTGGAGCGAAGACCTCTGCCCACTACCTCCTTGACCAAGCGGATGGCAAAGGCCTCAAAATCACGTCCAGTCCCGACGTTCTCATCGGCAAGAACCTCGCTGACACGATGAGCAAGGACTGAAGCCGTCTTTCCGAGAATCTCTGGCGTGATCGACTCTCCTCCACATCCTTGGCATCTTGGTGCCGAACTTGCGAAGTCAAAGCCAGTGAAGGGGCCAGTGGCTCCACACTGTCCGCACCTAGACAGGTTGGGGGCATATCCTTCGATATCGAGCAGTCGCATGAGAAGTGCGCCCAACAAGGAGGGAGTTGGTTCATCATGGAGCAGCCGTAAACCACGATTCATAAGTTCATAGACCACTGGATCTGGGTGCCGATCTAGCGTAAGGTTGTCTATCGTCTCAAGCCACTCCAGCGCTGCACCGAACTGACCAGGATCCACCCCAATTCGGGCCAAGTGCGAACTCACTAGCGTCGCCTGTTGGATGACATCGAGCTCTCTGCCCCGATATAGCAAAACATCGATCTCGCTAGTCGGCTGTATTAGGCCCGACATACGACTCTTGGCACCACGTACACCTTTTGCCACCGCTCGCAGTTTGCCGTGCTCTCGAGTGAAGAGGCTGACGATCCTATCCGACTCACCTAGTGGCCAGGTTCGGATCACAACTGCACGATCCGGGTATGACTTCATCTATTACGAAAGCGCTGTCGACGCCCACCGAGCACCAGTAGCCCAATGAGCACCACGACCAAAATCATCAAGCCTCCGAGTTGCGCGGCGCCCCCCTCGATCGCCACCAAGGCGACGAAGACAAGACCAAGACCGATCAACCACGCTACGATCCTCGCGATCACGTATACAACCTTCATCGACGACGTTGCTCCTTGACTCCCCCGTAACGACGTGACCTCCCTTGGTAGAGTCGCACCGCGTCGAACAGATGTTCTCTGCGGAAATCCGGCCAGTACTCATCCACAAAGACAAGCTCGGAGTACGCCATCTGCCAGAGCAAGAAGTTCGAGATCCTAAACTCTCCCGAGGTTCGAATG
Organism: Ferrimicrobium sp.; assembly: GCA_027409005.1. Taxonomy (GTDB): domain Bacteria; phylum Actinomycetota; class Acidimicrobiia; order Acidimicrobiales; family Acidimicrobiaceae; genus Ferrimicrobium. The sequence continues at coordinate 2,219 of DAHZQE010000208.1, forward strand.
ACAAGATCAGGATCAGGCATCTCCGGTTGATAGAGATGGGAAGCGATAAGCGAGTCGTTGATCTGGCTCGGGCGGTGACCTTCCGCCACGATCGTCCGGACGGCATCGACTATCTCGGCTCGGCCGCCGTAGTTAAAGGCCATCGTCAGGGTTAACGTTGTGTTGTCCCTAGTCAGCTCCTCGGCTCGATCCATCTCTCGTAAAACGGACCGGGGTACACGCCAGTTGCGCCGACCAATAAAGCGAATTCGCACCCCGAGATCATTGAGCTCGTCTCTGCGCCGGCGCAACAACCCTCTATTAAAGTTCATCAGGAAGCGAACCTCATCGCTTGGGCGCCGCCAGTTCTCGGTAGAGAAGGCGTACACCGTCAACCACGTAACACCAAGATCAAGAGCACCGTAGACGGTATCCAGCAGAGCCTGCTCCCCTGCCGCGTGTCCCTCAGTACGAGGGAGTCCAAATTGTTGCGCCCAACGACCGTTTCCGTCCATAACACATCCAACATGGACGGGTATCTTGTCTGGATCGATCCCCTCGATCATACATCCCGCCGTAGCTCTGAGCTAAGGTGGGGCTGCATCGGCTGGCCCATGGCTGCCATCCAGAACTCAACAGACAACGACTCACCTCGCAAGACAAACCTCCGGCTGGTGGAATCGACCAACTTCGAGGTCTCAGTACGCGCCAGCTGGTGAGCCTGCAACGAGGCTCGATATCCATCCTCGGTCGCTTCGACCGATCCCGTCAGAACCTCACTAATACCGGTAGGCTGTGCCACCACAAACTCCAGTCGATAATCTGACAAAAACCGAATGTACCCTGCCTCGGTATGCAGAGGCGAACCATCACTCGCATGGGTTGTCTGTCGGTATGTTAAGAATGGACGTCCCGTGTCGGTGAACTCAAGCGTCTCTTGGTATTCGAAATCCGCGATGGTCGGATACCACCCGCGACCCTTCCCACTCCAGAGACCCTGTATTGCGTTACGAAAAACCATGCCCCTCCGACATTGACTCGTCATTGAGCTTAGCGTTACCTGCTGCCAGCATAGGAGGCAAACTCCAAGAGCATAGGTCAGAGTAGATCTAGACAGCCCTCGCCAACCTTCACACTAGCCGCCTGACGAATAGCCAACCCTAAATACACAGCCAAGCCTGAGCAAGGAACCGGCCACAACCAAGGCTGGATTATCGACAACACGACAGCATGAACGCCAATGACCTCGACGCCCTTGCGGTCTCAAATTCAGCTCCGAAGCCAGCCGACACCGATCAGGCCAACCACCAGAGTCTGTACCGACTCGAATAACTCGGTGCTAGGTGTGGGCCAATCTGTGTATCGATGGGTTACCACCACTTAAGATCGCGACCCCTTCACGTGAGGAAGATGCGCCAAATCTAACTCCACAACAGCTCCACTGGCCGCGATAATGCAACTAAGCTTACGCTTGGTGACGAACAGAACAATGAGTACACCTACGGTGGTTTATATCGTTGTGATGATAGCCATCATTGTCGGTGTGGATCTGCTCTTCCTTCGAAGCAAACCGTTGGCAAGATTGATAGTGAATGTGGGCATCGTCGGTTTATTTTTGACGGTATATACGCGATTCGTCAAGAAAGCCTGAACCTTCCACCGCAGCTTGAGCTAGTCCACAACAGCATGCAGTTATCTAAGAAAACGAGGTGGCCGTCTAGCTTGTCGAGCATCACAATCCGCCCTCCAACTGTCTGACTCAGGGCAGAATTTACTCGCGAGAATCCCAGAGACTAAGCAGTCCCCTATCAAAGATGCTCGAATAGTCGTTGGACGGACTCATGTTCGCCTCGACATAAAGCGGCAGAGGTCAGCTGCTGTGGGTTCACCCGACATTGGAGTCCGCAACGGGTAGTTTGAAAGGGTGAACTCACTGCCAAACACGCTCCGCAGTAGTGCCTCGATCTTCTAGGGCTCCTCTGGTATCCCAGTCTTCAATTTTGAGCCAAGTTTTCAAGCAGCGGCTTTGAGTTTTGCATGTTCGAGATAGTTGCCGACATAGTTCTCTATCGTGCCTCGGTGTCCCAGCTGCTTGGTGGTCCCTATAGCGCCGCGCAGATGACCTATGA